>JANOXZ010000525.1:0-7621 GCA_031418695.1 Synechococcales cyanobacterium VAR_35_metabat_10 | reverse complement strand
CACTGCTGTTCGCCTTGTCGAATTTTTTGGGCACTATAAGATTGGTGCGGCCTTTCATCAATATCTGCAAATGGTTCAATTGATGTAGATTCTGACTTGGCCAAAATCTCACTTAGGGTTGGTAGCAGCCATCTTCTGACCATTGGGGTTTTCTCTGTTAATCCTCTCTTAGAGCGTACCCAGTTTTACGGTCGATCGGCAGCCCAAATAACCGAACTCTCTGTTCGTTATGGGTAGAATAGAGGTACGCCAAACTCATTCGGCGAATAGATCATGCAGAAGAAAGATTAGAAAGAATCGAAAAACAGCTCGGCCAACTGCTAAAAGGAATGAATTCCATGCAGCAAAATCAAAATGCTTTCTGTGATAATCCAGATTGATGACACTTTTGGACTTCCATTGAAGCCAGTATTTTAGCAAAGGTTGAAAGCATGGGAAAATTAATAGTGATTCCCCATGATCCTCAGTGGCATGAAGAATTTAAAGTTGAATCAAAGCAAGTCAAGGATGCTCTAGGCAAGAATGTTGTCGCCATTCATCACATTGGCAGTACCTCCATCTCTAACATGTATGCCAAGCCGATCATCGATATGTTAGTTGAGGTCAAAAACCTCACTGATATTGACATTCAGAATGCCTCAATGGAATTACTTGGTTATGAAGTGATGGGCGAGTTTGGAATCCCTGGTCGCCGATTCTTTAAAAAAGACAATCAAGAAGGTCTCAGAACCCATCATATTCACAGCTTTATCGCTGGCTCAGCTCAGGTAAAACGCCACTTGGCGTTTCGTGATTATATGATGGCTCATGAGGAAGAGGCGCAGAAATATAGTGAATTAAAGCGCAAGTTAGCGAGCAAATACCCCACAAATATCAATGGGTATATGGATGGCAAAGATGGATTTATCAAAGAAATAGATCGAAAAGCAGCACAGTAGCGAACTTCAGTAACTAATTTTGGTGAGTTCATATTCTGAAGTTGCAGTGAAATCGCATGTAATCATTGAAGTGTCGATGCTGCTATCGTTTAGAAAATGCTGATCGCTCCAGAAATCATGCACAAAATGTCTGATCATCTATTAAGCTAAGTTGGCAACCAAAATCCACAAAGCTCCTAGGGAAATTGATATAGATGCTGCTGCGCGCTCTCGACAAACATCTGTTTAATATTAAGCCCCAACCAAACCTGTCTGGGATTTCGCGTTTTTTCGTAGAACTTGGCTATTTTGGCATCAAAGAAGCCCGTGCTTGCTTGTTCGTAATGCTATTTTTCACTGCGGTATTTGTAGTACCAAAAACAGGTGTTTTAGGAATCCCTCGCTATGATGTTTTGCTAGTAATAGCCTTAGCAATTCAAATTTGGATGGTCTGGGATAAATTGGAAACAATAGATGAACTTAAGGCTGTTTGTTTATTTCATCTAGTTGGGTTTGCTCTAGAGGTATTTAAAACATCTGGCAGTATTAAATCATGGGCATATCCAGACTTTGCCTACACTAAGTTGCTGGGTGTACCGTTATTTGCTGGTTTTATGTATGCCGCCGTCGGCAGCTACATTATCCAAGCATGGCGACTCTTTGAACTACGCATTCGGCATCATCCGCCATACTGGATGGCAGCGCTGATTGCTTTGCTAATTTATGGAAATTTCTTTTCGCATCATTACATTGGTGATTATCGTTGGTATCTTGCGGCAGTAGCGATCGGCCTCTATGCACGAACAACGGTGATATATAAATCGTTCGATCGAGAGCGCCGGATGCCCTTGCTATTATCCTTTGTCCTAATTGGCTTCTTTATTTGGCTGGCCGAAAATATCAGTACCTTCTTTGGTATCTGGAAATATCCCAACCAACTTGGTGATTGGTCAATAGTGCATATCGGCAAGTGGAGTTCCTGGTCTTTATTAGTGGTCATGACCTTTACTATTGTAGCCAACCTAAAACACATCAGAAAACAAGTTGATGTACCCAAATAGCCAAACTGAGGCTTTGCTCACCCAAATTGGTTGACTAATTGGGCAAAGCTCATAAGTTCGTTAGAATGGCTGGGAATATATTTTGATATCTGTAAATTGCTATGCTGCGTTGTTTCTGGGGTGTCGCCCTCGCTTTGATATTGTGCTGGGGTTGGCCAGAGCTTGTTCATGCCACCGAATTAGCGGTGGGATCACTGGCTATCGAGAAAACTTACACCACCAATGAACTCGATCGAGGCGACACCCTGCGCACTTCGGCCTTCAACGCCACAAATACCGGAGACTTTGCCACCGCTGAAACCTACTGGACAGAGCTGTTAGAAATGTTTCCCGATAACCCAGCGATCTGGAGTAACCGAGGCAACTCCCGGGTTAGTCAACATAAACTCACCGAGGCCGTAGCCGACTTTGATAAATCGATCGACCTTGCCCCCCAGCTACCCGATGCTTATTTGAATCGCGGTGCTGCCTGGGAAGGATTACAAGAATGGGATAAAGCGATCGCCGATTATGAACACATTATTTCGATCGATGACAAAGACGCTATGGCCTACAATAACTTGGGCAACGCCCACGCTGGTAAAGGAGAATGGCAACAAGCCAAAACCTACTTTTATCGCGCCACCGAATTGGAACCAGGTTTTGCCTTTGCCCGTGCCAACTATGCCTTGATCTTGTATCAGCTCGGTGAAACCACCGAAGCGATCCGCCAGATGAAAAACATCGTGCGTAAGTATCGTGACTTCCCCGACGTGCGGGCGGCTCTCACCGCTGCCCTGTGGCAAAATGGTGAACAGGGTGAAGCCGAGAGTAACTGGATCGCCACTGTCGGGCTAGATAGTCGTTACAGAGATCTAGACTGGGTCAAGAACAACCGCCGTTGGCCACCAGCTTCGATCGCCGCCTTAGATAACTTCTTGCATTTGCGCTAGCACCCCACATTATGGATGATTCATCAGATTTGTTTGCGATCGTCAAATCCGACCAAAATTTGGCAAATGATCTATTAAAACTCGCCAATCGCAGTCATGACCTAGGCGAAGAAGTTTACCAACTCTATCGCCGGTATCTCACAGCCTTGGCTAAAGCCCTGCGCCACAACTCTATTCAAGCCTGTTATCACCTCTGCACAAGCTGTTACCCTCTAGAGTTTCTAGAGTTGGAGCCTAGTCAGCAACAGCGTTTACAGCGCTCTCTAAGGCGGGCAATCACCAACTCCATCATTGACTTGCTAAGTCAATTACAGCCCCTCACTGATGTTCCTAGCCCCAATGAACTCAACACCTGGTTACAAAATACCGAAGAAGCCATCAGCCTTACCCTACCAGGGCTATCTAAAAAAATAAATCACTTGCTGCAACAGGCTCGGGTAGTTCCCCAACAGGTGCCTCGCCAATTGATTGAGGCTGCTGTGAGAGCTGATGAAATTAGTGATGGCGGTGGAGCAAAGCGTCCGAATATTTTGAGTGTTTTGGTCGAAAAAGACTCTAAAGAAGACCCCGAAAACACCGTAATTATTCCTGTTCACGTCATATTTTTGCGCCTTACCGAAATTGAGTTTGCTGACATCGAGCTGAGCAAACTGCGCCATCAAATTCACGAGATGCGATCGAAAATCGCCGACCTACGCCGCACGTACAAACACCGTCAACGCCAAGCCCAAGGTAAAGCCGCCGCCACCGCTTGGCACCAGAGCTGGTTTGGGAATGAAGAGTCAGAGACCAATCCTGGGTAGCATGAAAGAAACATATACGTATCTTAATTTATTACCGAATATCATTCGGCAATAGTAAGATATCCCTAATAAACTTTTTTATTGTGAACTTGTGAGTATGCCTGCTGCTCTCCAAATCGGAGATAAATCGATCCCTGCCGATCAGTTGCCCCTGTTACTAGAGCAATACCGCCTAGTCCCTCAACTGGCCAAGGAAATGGTTTTAGATCAAGCAATTGCCGATTATCAAGTTCCTGAAGAGGAACAAATGGAGGCGGTCAAACGCTTCTATCAACAAAACCAGATTAATACCGATCAAGAATTAGACAAATGGCTAGAGCAACAGCATCTCACTCGGGATGGTCTGATGACCTTAATTTCTCGGGAGCTGCGCCTGCAAAAATTCAAAGCTAGTAAATGGGATGTGCAAGTAGAATCGCATTTTGTACAGCGCAAAGCCCAAATTGACCAAGTGGTGTTTTCGATGGTGCGGGTCAAAGATGTAGATATCGCCGAAGAAATTTATTTTCGGTTGCTATCGAAAGAAGCCACTTTTTCAGAACTCGCCCCTCGTTACTCCAATGGTATTGAAGCCAAAACTCGTGGTATCAGTGGCCCGATCGAACTAGGCAGATTAGACCCTACTTTAGCTGGAGCTTTAGTATCGGCTCAACCTGAAGAAGTCTTATCTCCCGTGCAAGTTAGCGGTTGGTGGGTGGTAATGCAATTAGAAGTTCTCATTCCCGCTGAACTAGATGATCCCACCCGGCAGCGACTGACCGAGGAATTATTTAACATCTGGGTCAACGCCGAAGTGCAAAAAACCATGTTGGTAGAAAACGAACTGCAACTAATCTCGGTTTAAATCTCCTTTATTTTTTATGAACAGTCAGAACTCTACCAATTCCAACGGCCAAAATCCTGCCCAAGGATCAGCACTCAGCGGCCACGATATCTATGCCTTTATGGCTACGGTGTCGCCCTTCGATCAATTGCCTCAAAACGAGCTGCGCAACTGCGTGAGTAAACTCAAGCCCCTGCGATTCCGCATGGGGCAAAAGATGCAGCTCAAAAACCAGATGCCCCAAAATGTCTCTATTATTTTTACCGGCAAGGTGCGATCGATCGGCATTGATCCGACAACTAATAAGACCATGCCCCTAAAAATTTTGGAAGCAGGAGAAATTCTGGGCTGGCCAAGTCTGATTCGGGAAGTGCCTTGCGAAACCGCCGTGGCCTCCGAAGAAACTATTTGCTTTGTGCTGCCAGCTCCGGAGTTTATGCGGCTGCTGAAACAATATCCAGAAATGGCGGAAGGGTTTAAAAAGCCCAGTATTGCCGAGGTGTATGACCTAATCACTCAATATTGGCTGCAAGCTAATCTGGTGCCGCCTAAGAGCAAAAATATTTATCAGCTAGTGCGCAGCGCTTGGCAGAATGCCGAGATTGCTCATAGCTTTACACCCAGTGATCACCGCACCTGGTTTGATAGTCGGGCAGAGGGTTCTAAACAAGGAATCCCCCTCAAAAACTCCCCTGGAGACAATAGCCAATATCGCTTAGTGGGGATTGATGCCAATTTGCTGTCGATCGCCGAAGATCTAGTTGAGGCTGAAGATTCTAACCTGTTTGAAATGACTCCCACGGCGCTAGTAGACTACGCGCCAGAAATGGATTTTCAAGTCACCAACAGCGAATTTGCTTTTCCTCAAACTGAATTGACGGTAGAAAATACCGGAGGTCGCTACCCGTTTGTACGAGGTGAAGGTTTACGCAATGGTATTTTGGCTTGTTTCCAAATGCTCAGTATGTATTTGGGCATTAAATATCGCCGCGATACCGTGCAACGGATTATCGATATGCAGTTAGCTAGGAATGGTCAGGCTTCCTTACAGCTTTGCGCAGCGATCGCCGATGTATTGGGGCTAATGGGACGGCTGATGGAAATTCCGGCCAACCAAATTATGCGAATTAACCAGCCCGCGATTATGCCTTGGCAGGGTAGCTACGCTGTGGTATACGCTACCAGCGAGAGTCAGATAGTTTTGGGCGTGCCATCGGAAGGTATTCAAAAGCTGAGCATGAAGCAGTTTCTGCGGCTAGTTGGTGATGCTAAAGCGCCTTTGCAGATTTTGATCTTGCAAGAAACCAAAAACGTTCAACGGAAGAAATTTGGTTTGAGCTGGTTTGTACCGTACCTCACCCCCGAATTTAAGGTGTTGGTAGAAGTTTTAGTGGCTTCTTTCTTTGTGCAGTTGTTTGGCTTGGCTAACCCACTACTGCTTCAGGTAATTATCGATAAAGTGCTGAACAACAACAGCGCAGCAACGTTGCCGGTGTTTGTGACCTTGTTAATTGGCGTGGCTTTTTTCGAGAATATTTTGACCAGTTTGCGATCGATCGCCTTTGCCAATGCCACCAACCGCATTGACCTAGCTTTAGCCGCCAAGATTATCGACCACCTGTTCCATTTGCCATTGAGCTATTTTGATAGGCGAGCAGTCGGAGAACTGTCCACTCGGGTTGCAGAGCTAGATAAAATTCGCCAGTTCTTTACCAACACCGCCCTCACTACCATTTTAGATGCTGGTTTCTCGGTGATGTACATCGTGGTGATGTTGTTTTACAGTCCGTTCTTAACTGCTGTAGCGCTCTGTACTCTACCGCTGTTTGTGATTTTGAGCTTTATTGTGTCGCCGATCGTCCGTACCCAGTTGCGGGAAAAAGCTGAGCGCAACGCCCAAAACCAATCCTACTTAGTAGAAGCTCTAGGTGGCATATATACCGTGAAGGCTCAAAGTATGGAGCGGCGCAGTCGCAACCAATGGCAGACTTTTTACGATCGCTATATTGCCGCCAGTTTTAAGGGCACCTTGACCTACACTATGGCCAGTTCGATCAGTAACTTCCTGAACCAGCTCTCCGGGATTTTGGTGCTGTGGGCAGGGGCTTCGCTGGTATTAGAAAATAAAATGACCCTTGGTGGCTTAATTGCCTTCCGGATTATTGCTGGTTATGTAACTGGTCCATTGTTAAGGCTATTGACCATCTGGCAGAACTTCCAAGAAACAGCCCTGTCGATCGAACGCCTTAGCGATGTGGTAGATGCCACCTTAGAAGTAGATGATGACAACCGGTTCAACGTCCCTATGCCGCTGATTCGGGGCAAGGTTATTTTTGAAGATGTCACCTTTCAGTTTGGCAGCCAGGGTAGACCCCAGCTCAACCGGGTAAATGCCGAGTTTGATACGGGTTCTTTCATTGGCATTGTGGGTCAGAGTGGTTCGGGTAAAAGTACCCTAATGAAGCTACTGCCCCGCTTGTATGAACCCACCCAAGGGCGGATTTTGATTGATAATTACGACATCAACAAAGTCGAGCTGTACTCTCTGCGATCGCAGGTGGGGATTGTTTCTCAAGATCCCATGCTGTTTGAAGGCACTGTCCAAGACAACATTGCTATCAACTATCCCGATGCTGAAGCCGAAGAAATTGTCCAAGCTGCCAAAATTGCCGTAGCCCATGACTTCATCATGAGCTTACCCAACGGCTACAACACCCGGGTAGGAGAGAGGGGTTCCAATCTTTCTGGGGGACAAAAGCAAAGGATTGCGATCGCCAGAACCATCCTCCAGCGACCACGGTTGCTGATTTTGGATGAGGCCACTAGCGCCTTAGATTACGATACCGAACGCCAAGTCTGTCGTAATTTGGTGAACAACTTCCGGGGAATTACTATTTTCTGTATTACTCACCGCTTGCGCACTGTACAAGGGGCAGATCAAATTTTGGTAATGGATCGAGGCATGGTGGCAGAAGTTGGCACCCATGCAGAGTTAACTGCCAAGCGGGGCATTTACTATTGCCTGAGCAATGACCAGGAAACCGCTCCAGCCTAAAATCTGGTTGGTTGGGTGAGCGGAGCCGAA
>JANOXZ010000524.1:0-9700 GCA_031418695.1 Synechococcales cyanobacterium VAR_35_metabat_10 | reverse complement strand
AAGTCATAGTAAATTTCGGAGCAGGGGCCGCAGGGACCGGTGGGGCCAGAGACCCAGAAGTTATCGTCGGCACCCATGCGTTTGATGCGCTTGGGGTTGACACCGATTTTTTTCTCCCAAATATCAAAGGCTTCGTCGTCTTCTTCGTAAACGCTGACTACTAGGTTGGCGGGGGAGAGGCCGAAGGCTTGAGTGGAGACTTCCCAGCCCCATTCGATCGCCTGTTCTTTGAAGTAATCGCCAAAGCTAAAGTTGCCCAGCATCTCAAAGAAAGTGTGGTGGCGGGCGGTGCGTCCGACGTTTTCGATATCGTTGGTGCTGATGCACTTTTGGGAGGTGGTGGCGCGGGGGTATTCGGAGGTCTTTTGGCCGAGGAAGATGGGTTTGAAGGGCAGCATCCCGGCGATGGTCAGTAGTACGGTGGGGTCTTCTGGTATCAAGGAGCCGCTGGGTAAGGGTTGGTGTCCTCGATCGGCATAGAAGCCCAAGAATTTTTGACGAATTTCAGCACCGCTAAGTTTTTGGGCAGCCATAAGATTGAAACCAGAAGAGATCTACAGATTTTTATTATATTAGCTGTCAGAGGTTGATTGCTGCCATCAGCCGCTAAAACTGAGGAGTTTTCTGGCTGGTCATAGCCCTTTTGCCATAATTTGATATATGGTAGAATGTCCAAATCACTTAGTGAGTCGTTGAGAATGCCTACCAGAGACATCTTTCATAAACTAGTGAGAACCGTCCTAGAGAATGAAGGATGGATAATCACCCATGATCCGTATCGCATTGATTTGGGATTTGTAGACTTCTATATTGATCTGGGCGCAGAGCGTTTAATTGCAGCGACAAAAGACAATGAGAAAATAGCGATAGAAATTAAGACCTTCTTGGCACCTTCAACGATTTCTGAATTTCATACAGCAGTCGGACAATTTATAAATTACCGAATTGCACTAGAACAAGAAGATTCTGATCGACTGTTGTACTTAGCGGCACCGTTGGATGTTTATAAGCGGTTTTTTAAATATCCTTTCATTCAGACTGTAATTCAACGTAATCAAATTCCCTTATTAATATATGACACAGAACAGCAGGAGGCTATCCAATGGATAAGATGACTTTGTATCGTGAAATAATTCAGAAGTTGTTAATTACTAGAGCTGAATCTCGTTCTCCTCAAGATTCTGTGACTAGTCAGACCGTCTTTGATCTAAAGAATGACCACTATCAAATGGTGAATTTAGGGTGGAAGAATGGTAGTACCCGTATTTATGGCTGTGCGATTCATGTCGATATTATCGATGGAAAAATATGGGTTCAGCAGGATGGTACTGAAGATGCTATTGCTGATCAACTAGTGGCAGAGGGTGTGCCCAAACAAGATATTGTGCTAGCTTATCAGGCTCCTCATGTCAGACAATACACAGAATTTGCGATCGGTTAGGTTGTGATCAATCTGGTCAAGTTTTTTTACTATATTAGAATATGTAAATGTTATCTTGAGAGTGGGAATCATGGGTGGCAAGTTATTTAACCTGGGTCGCATCAGCCGCGATCGATACCTAGAAATCGAAGGGGCAATGCGGGAGTACCTCGATCGCAAAGTGGGCGCAGCCGCCTATCGAATTCCCCGCTATTACTCCACCAAACCAGACTTTGGAGATATGGATATCATCATTCGATTGAACAATCCCACAACTTGGCAAACTCTGCGCCAAGAGTTTGTGACTGACTTGGGCGTGACTGAAACAAAGTCAGGCGGTGGAGTGTTTTCGACAGTATATCAAGGTTTGCAGGTCGATTACTTTACTGCTGCTCCAGAGTTTTTCGAGAGTACTTATAACTATTTGTCTTTCAATGATCTTGGTAACTTATTGGGCAAGATTTGTCGCCGGTTTAATCTCAAATATGGAGAGGAAGGTCTAGCTTACGTTTTTCGGCGACAGGACGGCAACTACAAAAAAGACTTGGGTATTAGCACCGATTTTGCCGAGATTTGTCGTTTTTTGGGGGTGGATTATGGTCAGTGGCAGCAGGGATTTGATGAATTGACAGATGTTTTTGATTGGGTGATTGCTTCGCCTTATTTCTCGGTGCATCCTTATATTCATCAATCTACTTCGTTGGAAAAAAGAGTCAAAGAGCGCACTACGATTCAGAAATTCCTGGCCTATTTGGAAGAGCATAGTATTACAAAGGAGTATCAATACCTAGAAAATCGAGATGATTATCTGCCCTGGATTGCCGAGCAGTTTCCAGCGGCTAATTTATTAGATAGAATTCTTGTCCAGCGGCAGTTAGATGAAAGATCGATCGCTGTGAAGGCCAAGTTTAATGGCGATCGACTAATGACCTTGCTTCCTGGCTTATCGGGTAAAGCTTTGGGGGCATTTATTGTGAAGCTGAAAGAGCAGATCCCAGATTTTGAGGAATATATTTTGACTGAGGAGCAAGAGGCGATCGATCAAATGATTTTGGATTACTTCGATCGATTTCCTCCAAGTTAACTCAAATTCCCCCCTCCCAAATTCCCCTCCCTCGGAGGGGTGGCAGGCACAGCCTGCGGGGGTGGAAACTACCGCCCAGCGAAGTCTACTCGTTGAAACTTAACCTGCAATCCACCCCGAGGCTTGGGAGTTGGCACCACAACTAAACTGAGATCTTGATCGGGCAGCAACGTCCACTCATAGTTACGTAACAATTGCACCGCAAAAATCTTCATTTCTAGCCGCGCAAACTCCTTACCGATACACTCGCGGAGTCCACTACCAAAAGGTAAATAACTATAGGGTTTATCTTCAGCCCGATCGCTATTAAACCGTTTCGGATCAAAGTCATCTGGCTGAGCAAATGTTTCACCATTTTGGTGAGTGGCATTAATTTGATAAAGCACAGCCCAACCTTTGGGGATGGTAAAACCACCGTATTCACAATCTTGCAACACTTCCCGAAAACCACCACCTACTGGTGGCACTAGCCGCATTACTTCCTTAATCACCCGATCGAGATAGGGCATTTGCTTGAGTAGTTCTGGAGTGATTGGCTGTGTGCGTAAAGCTTGTTGCTCGGCACGGGCTTTGGCCAAAACCTCGGGGTGCTGGGCAGTTAACAGGCAGAAACTAGCAATAGCAGAAGTTAAGGTCTCGTGTCCGGCAAATAGTAGTAACAAGACCTGATCTTTTAATTCTTCGATGCCTAACTTTTCGCCAGTTTCTTCGTCTGTGGCCTGCAACAAAATATCTAGGGCATCAGTTTGACCAGGAACTGACTGATGATTGCGAATTAACCGTTCAATTTCATCCAGCAATCCTTGGCGATTTCGTAGAGCTTTGCCAAAAGCTGTCCAGGGCAGGTTGATGGGCAGCGTAAACAGACCCGCACACCAAGTTTCAAATAGTTCACCGATGCGGGTGTCGGCACCGTTATCTAGGCCAATGAGCAGTTTGCAGGCAACATCGAGGGTGTAGTTACGGAGTTCGGGATACCAAGTGAGTTCTGCCATGTTTTGCCAGCGTTGACAGTAGCGATCGGTAATGGCTTCCATGGCTGGAATATACCCGGCTAATGCCCGAGGCTGAAAGGCTTGAGCCATCAATTTGCGTCGTGCCATGTGGGTGTGGCCAGTCTGCAAAGCCAATGAAAGTGGGCCTAAGAGTTTTTTGACGCTGGGTGGCCAACTAACCCGAAAGTATTCATTTTCATGAGACAAGATGAAGCGGTTGCCTTCAGCACCTTGGATAAAGACGGTAGGACTGCCCAGAATACCGGTTTTAAATATGGGACCAAACTGGTCGTGGCGTTTGCTGGCGAAGCGGTTATCGGTAAAGAAGCTGAGGGTTTCACCTAGGAAGGGCAGGCCAAGTTTACCGGGGGGCAGAGGGGAAGATGGGGGTTTGGTAGACATGAAGGAGAAGTTTCGTAGAGCGGGCAAGAGAATCTTTTCTTAAGGTAGCGCGAGTTTTGGCAGTATCCAAGGTCTATGGCATTAAACAGCAATTCCAAATTCAGACTCCTTGTAGTAAGCCAGGTTGGTGCTGGGGACTGGCCCCCAGACCCCCATTGAGAAGGTCTGGAGCCGCCACCTGCGGGCGGCTATCAAAGACCGTGGGACGGAACGCCTCCCCTCAAACTCCCCTACGGAAGGGCTGATCTTGCTGAGTTGCCGCGTTGTCTTAATTGACCAACTTAAGTCATGTTAGCTCCCCGTGCAGTGCAAGGCTCGCCGTTCACAGGCGAGCAACACTTGCGCACGGCAACTGCGCGACAACGCTGTTTGGTGTTTTTGAATTTGGAATTGCCGGGCATTAAATCCAGTGAAAAATAAGCGGGTCAAAGTTGTTAGGATGGGTCAGTAGATTGCTGATGCAGAAACTTTATGGATAAGTTGCTAAATTTGGGGCGGGCTTGAGTCAACCCGGTTTTTCGAGCCACTGGGCTGAAAGTGTCAATGGTGGTAGGTTCGGTGTTGTTTGTGGTGAATCATGGTGCAGCGTTGATTGCCGGTGAGATGTCGATCGATCGCTGGGTTAGTGCTGCTTTGACATATTTGGTGCCCTACACTGTGAGTGTTCATGGGCAGTTTGTGGCCAAGTCTCGCCAAGAAGCTGAGTATGTGTCAGAAATCAAATCTTGAAATGGAAATGTGCTGGGTCGATGCTTGGAGTGACTTACTTGAGCTGGTTGGTACTAAGCAAAAGGTGAAGTGTTTGTTACCCGATGGCCGAATTGTCAGTGTGGCTGATTGTCAGGGCTGGCTGCAAGAGTCGGCCTATGAAGGCTATCAGTTGCAGGTGGCGGAAGGTTGGGTTGGAGGAAAACGCGGGATTATAGTAGATAGGTATTTACTTGGTGGTAAGCCCTAATGCTTCTCGCAGGATAGGACGCATTTCTTGGGGCAAGCTGAGGAATATGCGATCGTCTTTGGGGTTTTGTTTGTATTTAATGCCAGCTTCGAGCATTTTGAGGGCTAGGGCTAACTCTGGGTAGGGTTTGCCGAGTTCTTGCCACATTTTTAGCCACTCGATCGCGGTGTAGTCACTAATTCGGGGGTCTTGAATGGCTGGGAGGCTGTTGGTTAAGGCTACACTGAGTTCGGGTAAAACTTGGCTATTGGCATAAATCTCAAGTATTTGGGGTAGGATATTGCGGATATTGGGTTGCTGGAACTTGGGAAGTAATTGATCGTTCAGGAATTTGCTGATGAATCGATCGGCGTTACCAAGTTGCTCCTGTTGAATAAGATCAAAGGTTTTTCGACATAGCACCAAAAAACTTAAATGGTTATCTTGGCCAAATTCAGTCAATCCTTGAGCATGATAATTTTCAACTGTATTTTTGAATGCAATATTTCGACTTATCGAAGCCATAGCATACTCTGGATTGACTTGAAGAGCATGATCATAACTTTCTATAGCTTCCTCACATCGTCCTAGACCGTACAGTGCAGAACCTCGAAGATACCAAGCAGTAGAATCCTCTGAATTTATTTGAAGAGCATGATCATAACTTTCTATAGCTTCCTCATATCTTTCTAGATTGTACAGTGCAGAACCTCGAAAATACCAAGCATTATCATCCTCTGGATTTATTTGAAGAGCGTGATCGAAATTCTCTATAGCTTCTTCATGTCTTTCTAACCTATTCAGTAAAGAACCTCGAAAATACCAAGCATTAGCATACTTTGGATTTATTTGAAGAGCGTGATCGAAATTTTCTATAGCTTCCTCATATCTTTCTAAGCTATTCAGTGAAGAACCTCTAAAACACCAAGCAGCAGCATCCTTTGGATTAATTTGAAGAGCGTGATTGCAACTTTTTATAGATTCCTCATATCTTCCTAACCTATTCAGTGAAAAACCTCGCAAACACCAAGCATCATAATGATTCGATTGAAGGTCAACGACAGCATCAAATACATCTATAGATTCCTGCCATTTCTCAGATTCATATAGCAAAAATCCTTTTAGATAAGATTCCTGAGCAGTTATATTGATGACCAAAGCATCGATCGACTCAATAGCCTCCATTAACTTACCACTGCCAATCATCTCCACAATTCGTTGATCATCAGATTCGTTGATTTTATTGACAGCTACCAATTCTCGCCAAATATTTAGAGCTGAATCAGCATCTGCATCATCAATAGATCTTTTCAGATCTCTCTGGCAAGCCATCAAGATCGGATCATGCCGAGCATCCATGAGAGACTTTCTGAAATATTCCGCGTCATCCAACCTTCCGGCTAACTCCAACTTATCCAAATGTTCCTGACGTTCTTGGGGACGATACCAAATCCGCAAAAAATCCACACAAAGCTTTAAATCATTCGATCGAGCATTTTTCATCTCCAAACACAGCCGCATCAAAACCTCCGAGATCTCATAAAAAACCTCTCGCCCCTTTTGCTCAGAAATCACATAGCCCTTATCCTTCAACTTCTTCAGCGCATTAGAAGTAGTCCGATCGCTAGAAATAAAACATTGTGCCGTAATCTCCTTCACCGTCACCGCCCGCGTCTCCCGCGTCAAATACATCACAATCTTCTGCTGATCATCCGACTGCCCCAAACTCTCCACCCGCGCTTGATAATAAGGAGTCAACTTATCCAGCATCTCTAGCACCGCCGGTAACAATGCTTCTAACGTATCCTCTGTCACCAACTGGGCAAACAGCGCATAAACACGCGGATTCCCCCCGGCTAAATGATGCAAAGCCCGCACCCGACTCTGACCATCAACAGTTTCCAGAAACTTCACCAAACCACTATTACCAGACAAATTAGCAATATTAATCAACATCGCTACCGCATCAGTATGACTAAACACCGGCAAATGAATCGGCGTAAAAAAGCCAAAAAATGGCTTCTCCTTGCGGCCAGTATCCTGGGAAATCTTCGGTGTAGTGGCCAAAATGCTACAGCAATTGGTTTCCTGCAAAAACGCCCGAAACTTCCACTGCTCCTGATCACCCAAGCCAAACAACAACTTATCAAAATTCTCGGTAATAATCAGCAAAGTTCGATCGCCAATCACCTCAGTTAACACCCGATTCGCCAAATACTCCGCCTCAACGATCGACACATTCATCAACCTCCCAATCTGCCCGCCTGTCTCCACCCCCTCTAAGCTCAAAGATCGCAAAATTTCTACAATTAAATACAGCCAAGAATTCACCCCATATTCTTCTTCTCGTAACCAAGCAATTAATAGCTTCTGATCCAGCGCTGACTGCTGTTTTAGCCGATGATACACCAAAGAAACCAAATGAGTTTTTCCCATGCCCCTAGCTCCCACCAACAGCAAAAACTGCTTAGTACCACCCACACTCGCTGCCAACTCTTGGACGATCGACTGTAACAACTGTTCTCGCTGCACAAACATCCCCTCCAACACCGCCGGGGGCATAGTGCTAGGGGTAAAGGTAGATAAAGCCAACTGTTGAGCTAAAGGAGTATCCATCACATTAACCTCGTTGACTTTGCCAATAACGTCGAATCAAAGCATACCGAAACTGGTATTTTAAATTGATCGGATCTTTGCTTAAATAATGATCTTGCTCTAACAGCTTCAGCAAATCACGAATTCCTTGCTCTGCAACCGGTTCGCCACTGGAACCCTGCACCATTTTAATAATAGCCAAAATAGGCTGTGGCTGCTCCGCCACAATATCTAGAATCGATCGCACAACTACACTATTAGCTTCCCCATAGTAATTCTCGATCCGCTTCAGATAATGAGCCATGTGCCAGCTATCATCAGCGTCCACCAAAACTGTTTGCACCTCTTGCTGTACCGTAGCTACATCAATAATCAATGGGCGATTTTGGGGATGATATTGAAACCGTTCGACTACTCCCCGAATATAAAAAGGAATATTATCAACTTCTTGGGCGATCGTCTCGGCTGTAGCCACCGCATCTTGACAAGGAATATTTTTGGACTCCAACAGCGATCGAGCCAACTCCACCGCAAAGCTTTGATCTAAAGGCGGCACCGATAACACCGTCAGATCGTTAGTCACCGGGTTATTGTAGCCACTGCGCCTTAGCTTATGCAAAATGTGATGCAAACCCACCGAACCCGTGAGAATCATTCTAATCTTGGGATACTCTGCCCGCAGCGTATGCAATAAGTTGAGGATCTCCCCGGCAATGATGTCTCCACCCTCTCTGTTCATGACAGAATCTAGCATCACCGGAAACTCATCCCACAAAAAGACCACCCGATCGTCAGGCAATTGCTCAGACAAATCAGCAAAAATTGCGGTCAAAATATTCTTCCATTCTGCCGTGGTAGATTTCGGTAGCTGCACCGAGCCAACCTTGAACTCAGAAAAACGATTCAGCAATTGCCCGGTCTTCACAGCAATTTTTTTTCTGAGGCTCAGTCGTGATTGAGCCTGATCGAAGACACTCTGGACAAATTCTAGCGGTGAAGATACCCGCGACAAATCTTGAAATATGCAATACCAACCCTGAATCCAATTCTGCTGCTGTTGTTCAGCCTCTCCTTGCAACTTATACAGCAAGTAGGTTTTACCCATACGCCGCTCAGCAGTTAATAAGATACTTCGATCGGCCAGCATCTGCCAAACTCTTTCTGCCAGAGCATCTCTGCCCACGATTGCACTTAAGGGCACTCCATTGTGGTTGTTAGCCATCATTAAATCTAGATAAATGTACGTCAAGGTTGATTGCCTTCTATCTTAACGTACTTCATTAAAAATGCCCGTTAAAATTGACGGGTATTTTTTTCATGATGCCCAATAGAGTGCAAATTCACGTAAAAATGCTACCGCCCAGGAGTTTTTGATAACGGTAATCTAACTCCGATCGCAACTCTGGCATACTTTCCAATTCCGGATCGGTAGCCATCAACTGAGTCGCTGCATCCCTGGCCTCCTGCAACACCTCACCATCAGCGACTAGACTGGCTAGGGCAAAATCTGCTAACCCCGATTGGCGACTGCCCAATACTTCCCCTGGCCCCCGTAAGCGCATATCCATCTCCGAAATCCAAAAACCATATTGGGATTCTACCAATACTTGAAGACGCTGCTTGGCATCGGGTGATTTGCTGCTGCTCATCAATAAACAAAAAGACTGGATGCTGCCCCGACCGACTCGACCGCGTAGTTGGTGGAGTTGAGCTAAGCCAAAGCGTTCGGCGTTCTCGATCGCCATCACCGTTGCATTCGGTACGTCTACCCCCACTTCAATAACTGTAGTGGCAACTAAAATTTGAGTTTCGTTATTTCTAAAAGCTGTAATTGCGGCATCTTTTTCGGCGGAAGTCATGCGTCCATGGAGTAGCCCTACTTTAAACTCAGTAAAAATAGTGGTAGATAGACGTTCGTGTTCAGCCATAGCCGATTTTAAGTCTAATTTTTCAGAGTCTTCTACTAAAGGCAAAACAATATAAACCTGTTGACCTTTAGCAATTTCTCGCTTCATTAACTCGTAAGCTTGACGGCGTTCTTTGCCGCCGAGGATATTGGTTTGAATTGGCTGGCGGCCAGCGGGCATTTCGTCAATTTGACTGACATCCAGATCTCCATGCAGGGTCAGTGCTAAGGTGCGAGGGATGGGTGTAGCTGTCATGGTTAATACATGAGGTTCGATGCCTTTTTGTTGGAGTGTTGCTCTTTGATAAACTCCGAAACGGTGTTGCTCATCGATCACGACTAAACCTAAGCGATCGAAGTT
>JANOXZ010000523.1:0-7873 GCA_031418695.1 Synechococcales cyanobacterium VAR_35_metabat_10 | reverse complement strand
TTCAGCTTATGAACCGACCTTGCCCTGGTTTCAGCATCGGGAATTCGAGACTTAGTTGTCATAAATCACTCCAGTTATCTTAAATCTCTTTCAGGCTGACTGCACTAGAAGCTAAAAGCATTTCAGAGCCTAAAGTATTTAATCAACATCGACACCTAACTCTCGTAACTTAGCAGCTAGCATATCTGCACGTTGACGCTCTCGCTCCGCATCTTCTCTAGCCTTCTCCGCGCGCTGTCTTTCCAGATCAGCTCGTTGATTAGCTAATAATTCCTTCTCCTCAAGAGTTGGTATCCAGTTCCCTGCTCGATCGTACCAGCGCAACCACTGCCCCCTGCCGCCCTGATAAACACCAGACCAAAGACCCAACCCTAACTCAATCTCTGGCAACCAAAAACCCTGACCACTGATTGTCGCCTCTACATACTGACCACCCTGCAAACAAAACATCCGAAACTGACTAGATTGTTCATCAAACACCGCATAGTAAGGCACCTGTAAAACCTGCTCATACACCTGCCACTTAGTTGGCGGCTTACCCACAACCCGCAAAGTTTGCCCCAAATCTTCCGCCTCTGTTCCCGGCGATAACAACTCCACCATTAAAAATGGATTCACTCCTTCTTGCCACACTACATAACTCTGCCGTCTATTTTCTGGAGATGTACTAGCTGGAACTCCAATCGCCAAAAAATAATCTGGACGCTTATACCAGCCAGTATGCTCAACATCATAGTAAAGATTGAGGTCAGCTCCCATAAAAAAATCGTCAACAGCAGGCCGACAGGTTTCTTTCAATAAATCAGGCTGAGTATCATGAAACTCATCAGGCAAACCCATTTCCTCCGAATCTTCACTGGGTAGGTCATACATAGTAGGTAATGTATTGACAGGTATGGCAGGATTATTTTGATACATAACTTCTATACCTCATAACTTTCCTGATTCTATCTTATTTCTTACCTTGAGCCGCAACGGCTCAGTTGTTTGATGACCTTTGTTAACCGATGTGCTCGATGAGGTGATTGGTGAACTCTTCATGATTCAGCAGGATGGCAGTGGTCAATCGACTGTTTCCATCGCATACAATGGGGCGAGGTCTAATCTTGCTTTCTAACGTTGCTTTCATGCAAAAAATCTTTCGCAATAATATTTTCTCAAACAGCATTGCGGTGCTGCTATTGCGGGGTACTACTATCTTTACCCGGATTGCAGCGTTGTTTGTGATTGCCAAATTCACCAATAGCCAAGAGTTTGGGATGGTGTCGGTGGCGGTGGCTTTGGCCGAAATTGGTAAAGTAATGGCCGATTTTGGTACCGATACTTTGTCTTTAAAAGAATATGCGATCGCTTCTGAACCCCAGCGTTTGAGTAAGTTTGCAGGGACTGTTGCCCATACTAAATTTGTCTGTTGTTTGCTAGTATACGCTGGTTTATCTGCTTACTTTTTGGCCGTGGAAACTTTGCCACATGCTCTGATTGGAATAGTGGCAGGACTATTATTAATTACGACTTCCTTCAGTAATTTTTCGATTAATTATTTTCAAGCCAGGTTAAGAATTCCAGAAATTCTGTGGCCGATTATTGTTAATAACTTGGTGGCGCTGGCTCTGGTGGCTTTGGTGCTGACACTATATCCCAGTGCTTTGTTGGGGGTGGCCATTTTGCCTGCGGCGGAAGCAGTGAATGCCCTGATTCTATACCTATATTTTCGCAAGAATGTGCGGTTGAAGTTAAAGCAAATCGATCGAACAGATGTGTGGGCTTTGCTGCGTCAGGGGCTGCCGATCGCTGTTTCGATCATTATTGTAGCTATTTATACCCGCCTAGATGTCATTGTCTTAGAAAAGTTTTTTGATAAATCGATCGTCGGGGAATATGGGGTGGCTTTCCGTTGTACAGAGCCATTTCAATTGGTGACTTCGGCTTTTGCGATTACAGCTTACAGTCATTTATCGGCGATTTTAGATCAGCGGAAATTTAAAGAAGCCAATAAGTTTATTGTGAAATATGGCTCCATGATTTTGACCTATGGTTTGGTGATTTGTGGATTTTTGCTACTGGTGGCTCCCCCTTTGATACAAGTCTTTTTACCTCAGTATCAAAATTCGATTCCAATTCTACGAGTGTTGGCCGCCGCAATTATTTTTAGGACTCCTAGTGCCAGTCTCACCTGTATGATTCAAGCATTTGGTCACTATCGTTGGATTACCTATGTCTCGGTGTGGAACTTGCTATTTATTGCTTCATTGCTGGCAATTTTGGTACCCAGAATGTCGGCGATTGGTGCGGCTTATTCTTTGTTGATTGGGGAAGTGGTAAATGTGCTGATTCAGGGTTTTATCTTGTTATACGTGAGTCGCAATCAGCTTTTGGTTGCTAGTAACACTAAAAAAGCCCCCAATTAAGGGGGCAATCTTTGAGGAACCAATGAAATTTAGCCAGTAATCTTGAAGCAATCTGGATTTACTACAGTGCCGGGAGCAACAGACGCGAATTGACCGCCATTGCCTAAGCCATGACCACCACTGTTTTCGTTATAGAACAGTGAGCCATTGCTGGAGTTGTATACAATGAATGCCTTGGATTCGGCAGCATCAGCATCGCTAGCGACGATCGCAAAATCGCTGCCGTTGCTAAAGCCATTGCCAGTAGCACTTTGTAATGCTCCAAAGGTGCCTTTGCTTAAAGAAATAAAATCTTCGGCACAGTTAAAGTCAGTCAGGTTATCGATACCCAAATTGGCTGCACTGAAAGCTACTCCAGCAGAAGTAAAAGCAAAGATATCAGAACCAGATCCACCGGTTAAAGTATCATTGCCAGCGTTGCCGGTCAAAGTATCATTGCCTGCACCACCGACCAATAAGTCGTTGCCGCTTCCGCCAAAAATATTATCGTTACCTGCTTCACCATTCAGAGTGTCATCACCAGCGTCACCGCCAATTAGATCATTGCCGTTGCCACCAAAGACAATATCGCTACCATCTTCACTAAATAAGCTGTCTTGACCATCACCACCAACGATAGTGTCATTGCCGTTACCACTATGGACGAAGTCATCACCGTTATCACCTTCGATCGAGTCGTTATCATTGCCACCGTAGAGGAAGTCATTGCCATCCCCGCCGAAGATAGTATCTTGACCATCACTACCAACAATGGTATCAGAACCAGAACCACCACATAGCAAATCACTACCAGCATTGCCATCGATCGAATCATTGCCATTGCCACCATAAACGGTGTCATTACCTTCTTGACCATTAATATTATCGTTACCATCTTGGCCATAAATGATGTCATTGCCATTACCACCAAGGATCAAATCCTCACCAGTACCGCCATCAATGCAGTCATTTTCGTTGCCACCATAAATGGAGTCATTACCATCTTCACCAAATAAGACATCGCGGCCATCATTACCAACTAAAATGTCGTTGCCAGTACCACCATAAACGGTATCATCACCAGCACCACCATCAATAAAGTCGTTGCCCGCATCGCCAAACAAAAGGTCATTACCATCTAGGCCAAAAATTCGATCATCTCCGCCCAAGCCCCGAATAGTGTCGTTACTATTCGTACCATTAAGAGTATCATTTCCTTCTGTTGCGCCAGTGGGCGTTGGAAACGGAATCGGTCTGGGAAGAGGGAATGGAATTGGGGTAGGCACAGGCGGATTTACTACGGTCTGACTGTTCTTAGATTTCTTATTTTTTCCCTGCTTGCTGCCAGATCCATAGAAGGAATCTGTAAAAGAGTAGTTTGTATTATTAGTCATTGGTTATTCAATCCTATGATTTCAAAGAAGTTGTCGGTAAAGATTTCCATTAGTTTCCTAACGGAGGCCAATAACCAAAGGAATGATATCTTACGCTTCAATTTCATACCAGTCAAAATAAAAAAAAAGTCTTAGTTTATGGAAATAGACTCTAAACATCTTTGCTCTATAAGACTCTTAGCAAAAGTAACTAATTGTTACTACTATCAGCCATTTTACTGACTGATAGCGCTAAAAAAACTAAATAGCCTACGCCATAACAAGTAAATTTGAGACTAAGGTACTATGATTGAGCCATTATTAAACAATTTGTGCTCTAAGTTACAGTTTAGTTGTTTTCCTGATAGTGACGAACCACAGTATGAGTGGAGAAATCTTGAGCTAACTCGGTATTGGGGAAAATTGCGCGGGCGGCTTCTAATAAATCTTCTAAGCCGATCGGGTTGCCGGGAGCATAACGAGGACTAAAGTGAGTGAGCACCAATTGTTTGACCTGGGCACTCAAAGCTACCTGCGCCGCCATGGTACAAGTAGAATGCAGTCGATCAAAGGCCATTTGGGCATCTGCATGGGCAAAAGTCGATTCGTGAATTAACAAATCTGCTCCTTGAGCTAGGGTGATGGAGTTTTCACAAAACACTGTATCGGTACAGTACACCACTACTCGTCCTTTCTCGGTAGCGCCACAGAGATCTTTGCCGTTGATTTGCCGTCCATCGGTCAAAGTAACAGTTTCACCATTTTTGAGCCGACCAAACATTGGCCCAGCAGGAACTCCTAGTGCTGTCGCTTTGGCCACATCCAACTTGCCTGGACGATCTGCTTCTTCTACCCGGTAGCCAAAAGCGGGCACCTTATGTTTAAGCGGAATGCAGCTAACCTTAAAGCCTTCTTCTTCATATACAACACCCTCTTGGACAGTATGGACTTTGATCGGGTAATTAAAATGAGTGTAAGAATATTTTTGACTAGCATTGAGATATTCTGACAGTCCAGATGGGCCATAAATATCAATTCGATCAGGATTTCCGGCCATGCCGTAAGTTGCCAACAATCCCATCAGGCCAAAAATATGGTCACCGTGTAAATGGGTGACAAAAATCCGCCGGATTTGACCGATTTTCACATCACAGCGCAAAATTTGGTGTTGGGTGGCTTCGCCGCAGTCAAATAGCCAAACCTCTGCTCGCTGAGGTAAGTTAAGCGCCAAGCTAGAAACATTGCGCCCTCGGGTGGGCACTCCAGAAGATGTCCCGAGAAAAGTTACTTGCACGGCAATTTTTATGTGACGTTCTTTGGGTCGATTTTAGCATCTCAGCAGAAGTCGTTGACTTACTAGGTCAAACCTGAGTATTGCGTTGATCCTAACTTACTCTTGCTGACTGGCCATTCGCATAGCCCATTGCACAGCCGGTGGTAAGTTTACATCATTGGCAATTGCCTGGGGATCACTCATTCCCTGGGTATATTTGCTATCCATATAGCGACGCAGTTTGGTGCGCAGTTGCCGACTATCGATCGCCTGCAATACCTGCACTGCCGATTGATAGCGATCGGTCAAAGATATCCGAATCATTTTGTCGATAATATCGGCTAGGTCTTCACTGATCTGTATTCCTGATCGCCAACGAACTTCACTGGTGCGGGGATCTACTGCAAAATAGATCGGCTCTTTGCCAGTGAGCAGAAAAATACAGGTCATGCCTAGAGCGTAGATATCGCTAGCATACACTGGTAGCCCCGAAATTTGCTCTGGCGGAGCATAGCCAGGAGTGCCGATCGCCTTAATGGTTAAGCGTTTATCGTCTTGATGTGAACCTTCTCGATCGGCCACTGCACCAAAATCAATTAGCACCAAGCGATTGTCGGTAGAACAATGAATAATATTTTGCGGTTTAATATCCCGATGAATTAACCGACAGCTATGAACATAGGTAAGTAGGTGGAGCATTTCCACCAAAAAATCTTGGACTTCGGCTTCGGTTTTGGCGGCCTGTGACCGAATGGCTTCAAAGAGAGTATCGCCGGGAATATATTCCTGTACCAAATACATTTCGCCATCTTTGCGAAAATAATCGATCAGTAAAGGGATTTGGCTATGGCTACCCAAATGGCTAAGAGTACGGGCTTCTACATAAAAACGCCACTTGGCGATCGTCAACATAGCAGGATTAGTAAACTTCGGAACCAAGTGCTTAATTACACACAGTGGCTGGCCAGGTAAGTAGACATTGCGTGCCAAGTAGGTAATGGCAAAACCACCTCTGCCCAAAATTTTAAAAATCTGATATCGATTCGCTAATAACCCTTCGTCATCAGCTAAGTCGCCACTTTCCATCGGATATTCGATACTGTCAGAAAGGGCGATAGAACTACCGGCCAAGGGTTGAGTAGGAATAGAGCTAGACATGAAGATATACCCACGAAAACTAAAAAAAACTGGGTAAACGGCGAATTGGCACTCACCAGTAAACAACGCCATTGATATAAATCAATCAGTAGATCACACACTTGCTGATATTTTCCCCCAAATACCAACGAGATCATGATGAAAGGGTTGAATTCGGCTAAAATACTGATTCAAATCATTCTGGAGCAATAGCTCATGTCTAATCTTGATTCTTTACAGGCGGCTTTTTCTCAGCGTCGGGCTTTGAAAGTAATTAGTGGCTTAAATAACTTCGATACCGGACGAGTAGCAGCAGTGGTTAAAGCTGCCGATCGGGGTAATGCCACATTCATCGATATTGCAGCCAGTCCACAGTTAGTGAAGATGGCTAAGCAGCTTACCAACTTACCTATTTGTGCCTCGGCTGTTGATGCGGAGCTATTGGCGGCGGCAGTGGCTGCTGGCGCTGATTTAGTAGAAATTGGTAACTTTGATAGTTTCTATGCCCAAGGCATTAAGTTTGAAGCGGCTGAGGTGATTGCTTTAACTCAAGCTACTCGCAAGCTGTTGCCGAACACTTTGCTTTCGGTAACAGTGCCCCATATTTTGGCGCTAGATCAACAAGTCGAGCTGGCTCAAACCTTGGTATCTTTGGGTGCCGATATCATTCAAACCGAGGGTGGTACTAGTGCGAATCCTCTACATGCTGGTACTTGGGGCTTAATCGAAAAAGCTGCGCCTACTTTGGCCGCGACGATCGAAATTGCTCGGGCAGTCAGCGTACCGGTGCTCTGTGCCTCGGGAATTTCGAGCGTTACAGCACCATTAGCGATCGCCGCTGGAGCCGCAGGGATTGGGGTTGGTAGCGCCATCAATAAGCTCAATGATGAGCTGGCGATGATCGCTACTGTGCGCAGCCTAATGGATGCTTTGACGGCCTCTACTTACAAAAGTGCTGCTTTGAGAGCATAGGCGACCCGTTCTTGTTCTTCAGCAGTAATTTCTGGGAACATCGGAATCGATAAAACCTGATGAGAGACTTCTTCGGTAACGGGGAAGTCTCCTTGTTTGTAGCCCAAATCTTTATAGACTTCTTGCAAATGCAGGGGCAAGGGATAGTAAATCATCGAGATGATTCCAGCCTCTTGCAGCTTTGCCCGCACCGCATCGCGGCGGCTGCCGTCGGTGCCACCTAAAATTCTAAGCGTGTACTGATTCCAGGCTGATTTGCCCGGTGTTGGAGTAGGCTGGGGCACAATGATACCTGGGATATCAGCTAAAAGCTGTTGGTATCGATCGGCCACTTCTTGTCTACCAGCAGTCCATTTGTCTAAATAGCGCAGTTTAATAGATAGTATTGCTGCTTGCAGAGCATCTAAGCGACTGTTGATGCCCACAACTTCGTGATAGTAACGCATCCGGCTACCATGCTCCCGATACATCTGGGCATCTGCTGCCCAGATAGGATCATTGAGAGTAATGGCTCCACCATCGCCGCAGCAGCCTAAGTTTTTGGTAGGAAAAAAGCTAAAACAGCCCACATGGCCAATACTACCGGTCTTTTGGCCTGCCCACTCGGCACTGGCAGACTGGGCGCAGTCTTCGATTACTTTTAGGTTGTGAGTGTTGGCGATCGACATCAGCGCGGTCATATCTACTGGCCGACCAAACAGATGCACTGGCATAATTGCTTTGGTCTGAGG
>JANOXZ010000522.1:0-1764 GCA_031418695.1 Synechococcales cyanobacterium VAR_35_metabat_10 | reverse complement strand
TACCCAAAGAGCACGTTCATAACTTTGTAAACAAGGGTGGCGAAGTTGGCCAACTAGATTTTCGCTTCTTGTTAGGGGCACCGTTTCATGGACTCAAAGCTTTTTTTACCACTGGCCAGCTCACCTTTTTAGACAAATTGCAGAATGCATTGGCTCTAGGAACCAGTCCGATTGTCGTAGGCTTACTGAATTACGAAAGCGGCATGAAAATGATCCGCGCCTTAGATAACATTAGCTTCGCTGACTGGTTTCGCAAGCATGGTGGTAACAATCACAGTCTGCGCCGGATGTGGGATCCGATCGCCCTCGCTCTCGGATTTATCGACACCGAAAATATCTCGGCGCGCTGTATGTTGACCATCTTTATGATGTTTGCCTCCAAAACTGAAGCATCTAAGCTCAACATGTTGGCTGGTTCACCCCAGGAATATCTGCATGAGCCAATTTTGAAATATTTGACCGATCGAGGTGTGAAAATTCATACTCGTCGTCAGTTGCGGGAAATCAAGTACACCAATGATCAGATCAATGGCTTGGTGATTGCTGATGGCGAGCTACTAGAAACCATTACTGCCGATGCTTACGTGTGTGCTTTAGATGTACCTGGCATTCAGCGGGCGATCCCCACGGCTTGGCGAGAGCAAAAGTTTTTTGATAATATTTACGAACTAGATGCAGTCCCGGTCGCCACCGTTCAGATGCGCTTCGATGGCTGGGTGACAGAAATGAAAGATGCCCAACAGCGTCAACAGCTCGATAAAGCTGCCGGTTTAGATAACTTGCTGTACAGCGCCGACGTAGATTTTTCTTGCTTTGCAGACTTGGCTTTAACTAGCCCCTATGACTATTACAAAGAAGGTGAGGGATCGCTGATGCAAGTGGTGCTCACTCCCGGCGATAAGTTTATCCCGATGAGCAATGAAGACATTGTGCAACATGCTCTCAATCAAGTCTTAGAGCTATTCCCTTCTGCTCGCGAATTAAAAATGACTTGGTCAAGTGTGGTGAAATTAGCCCAATCTTTGTATCGGGAAAAACCTGGCATGGATCCGTTCCGCCCGACTCAAGCTACACCGATTCAAAATTTCTTTTTGGCTGGTAGCTATACGGCGCAAGATTATATCGATAGTATGGAGGGAGCAACGCTTTCTGGTAAGCAGGCGGCAGCGGCAATTTTGGCAGTAGTCGATAAATTGCAGCCACTGACTGCTCTAGTCTAGGCTGCCCTAGTCTAGACTGTCCTGGTTTAGTTTTAAAATCTTAATTGGCACAAAAAAATGGCTGAATGGCTAGAGCATAGCGTCCAGGTTGAAGTAAATATCCCGATCGAAACTGCTTGGGATATGTGGTCTAATTTGGAACTAATGCCAACTTGGATGAAGTGGATTGATTCGGTAAAAATTTCTGAGGAAAACCCAGCTATTTCGCGCTGGCGATTGGCTACTGGGGGCTTTGAGTTTACTTGGCAGGCCAAGATTGTGAAAAAGATTACCCACCAAATTATTCAATGGGAATCGGTGGATGGCTTGCCTAATCGGGGCGGAATTCGCTTCTACGATCGGGGTGCCAAAAGCGTTGTAAAACTCACGGTCAGCTATTCTGTCCCGGGCTTTTTGGCGCTGTTAATGAACAATGATTTTATTCGCAAGGCCGTAGAAGGCACCCTGCAAGCAGATATGGAAAGGTTCAAGGAATATGCTCAGCGTAGCTAAGCTTATTCATTACCAGGTGATAGTTATTGTCTAGTCCAGTCTTGAATGTTTA
>JANOXZ010000521.1:0-1988 GCA_031418695.1 Synechococcales cyanobacterium VAR_35_metabat_10 | reverse complement strand
GTCCTCAAAACCTGCCGCTCCAACTGTTCAAAATTGGACAGCTTGCTATTACTGGAGTCCCAGCAGAATTTACAACAATGGCGGGTCGGCGCTTGCGGGAGACAGTTCTACCTGAACTTAGTAGTTTAGGAGTTCGCCATTTAGCGATCGCCGGATATGCTAATGATTACTCACAATATGTCACGACTAAAGAAGAGTATGATATGCAGCATTATGAAGGTGCTTCTAATCTCTTTGGTCCATACACACTACAAGCTTACCAGCAAGAATTTCGTAAACTCGCGATCGCACTTATAACTGGCAGCCCAGTTGGAGCTGTCCCGCTTTTGCCCTCGTCACCCTTTCCCATCGCCAGGCGGTGGAGATTTAGAAATTTTTCCTCAAGCGATGTGCAAATCAAACTTTATAACATCAATGATCGAGGTTGGATTTGGTCTAGAATAAGAACGCTGCCCAACGGGATGAAAACAATTCCTGCAAATGGTGAGGTTGCTTTTCAAGAGCGAGAGTTTACAGGCCCACTGCTTCCTACTATTAGCACTGCCACTGTTGTTTTGAGTCGCTCGCAAGAGCGAGATATTAATGTGGGAAGCCTCGTTAATATTACAGCAGCAGGAACCCTCGATGTTACAGAATACACGCCTCCTAATCCTTGGGTGAATGAGCAAGCATTTCGTAACTTAGCAAATGCGCGATCGTTATGGGTAGAAAGCAATCAAAAACCAATCCCTGTTATGGCCGCTTCTCCTTCTTGGCTGTCACTGCTACTCAATTAGCGATCGGCGCCGAAATAAAAGCGTCACTTTTGTAGATTAAGTTGAGCGACATCTAAATAGCAAGTCTCAATTAAATGTAAGATAGATTGGCTTGAAACCCTTGCCTCGAATCAAGTCATCTTAAGTTTAATTGGGCACACCTACTTAACGCCGCAGATGGTTTAAGCAAGTCTTCAACACAAAAATGGAGCAGATCAAATATAGCGGTTCCTTATCGGGTACAATGTGTTGTACATCCAGAGTAGATATTTATAACAATGAAAGCATATTCAATTGACCTAAGACAGAGAATCATTGAGACTAATCGTACTGAAATGATTACTCGGAAAGAATTGGCAGCTAGATTTAAGGTGAGTGAGAGTTTTGTTGGCGATCTTCTAAAACTTTTCCGTGAGACTGGGGATGTCTCTCCTAGACCTCATGGTGGCGGCCATCCACCAACACTTAACCCTGATCAGTTAGTATCATTGATTGAAATAGTCGAAAAAAATAATGATGCTACATTAGATGAATTATCACGCCTTCTTAAAGAAAAAGAGCAGGTTGTTGTGCCTCGTTCTACTATGGGGAGCTTGATGCAGCGACTGAATCTAAATCGCAAAAAAAAACGTTTTACCATGTAAAAAAACATACAGAAAAAACTCAAAAACTGCGGGTTGAATACTGGGGTGTGATTCGGAATGTCACACCCGAAAACTTAATCTTTATAGATGAATCTGGTGTGAATTTAGCAATGGTTCGGATGTATGCTAGAGCATTTGGGGGTGAAAGAGCACGGGGATCTAAACCACAAAATGTCTCAATTATCGGAGCAATATCTTTGGAAGGAATGATTGCATCATATAATATTTTGGGGGGAGTAAAAAAAATGACTTTTGAGGCTTTTATCTGCGCCAAGCTAGTACCTGTGCTTAAGCCTGGAAACCATGTCATCATGGATAATGCCACAGCTCACAAAAGCGCTAGGATAGAAGAAGAAATAAAAGCTGCTGGAGCTACTTTAGTGTTCTTGCCACCTTACTCTCCTGATTTATCACCAATTGAGAATTACTGGTCTAAGCTTAAAACAATTTTGAGATCGATAGGAGCCAGAACATACAAAGAATTAGATGAAGCTATTAAAGCAGCATATTCACAAATATCAATTGAAAATATTCGGAACTGGTATGCTCATGGATGCTATTGTAATTCACCTTTTGAAAATGGCTTAGA
>JANOXZ010000520.1:0-4044 GCA_031418695.1 Synechococcales cyanobacterium VAR_35_metabat_10 | reverse complement strand
AGTACTATTACCACCGGATTTGAATGTGATGGGGCAATTATGCTTACGGCTAGCCATCTACCATTTAATCGTAATGGACTGAAATTCTTTACGACTAAAGGCGGTCTAGAAAAGTCGGATATTTCGGCAATATTAGCTTTAGCCAAAGCCAATATTTTTGAGAAATCAACCATAGCTGGTAAGGTCACCCATCACGATTTTATGTCAGTATATGCCAATCAATTTGTCAGTCAAATTCGATCGGCCGTCAACCATCCAACCAACTTTGAGCAGCCTTTAGCTGGTCTAAAAATAATTGTTGATGCTGGCAATGGAGCCGGTGGATTTTATGCTGATCGAGTATTACAACCATTAGGTGCAGATACCACTGGCAGTCAGTTCCTAGATCCAGATGGTACTTTTCCTAATCATGTACCGAATCCGGAAGATCCAGATGCAATGGCAGCGATTTGTCGAGCAGTCGTCGAGCATCAGGCCGATTTTGGGATCATTTTCGATACAGATGTTGATCGATCGGCAGCCGTAGATAGCACAGGTAAAGAACTTAATCGTAACCGATTAATTGGATTAATTAGCGCGATCATTTTACAAGAACATCCCAATTCGACTATAGTTACAGATTCGATCACTTCTGATGGATTAACTCAATTTATTCAGCAAGACTTGGGTGGCACTCACCATCGTTTTAAACGCGGCTATAAAAATGTGATCAATGAATCAATACGGCTAAATGAGTCAGGTCAAGAGTCATGGCTAGCGATCGAAACCTCTGGCCATGCGGCAATGAAGGAGAACCATTTCCTTGATGATGGTGCATATTTGGTAAGTAAACTACTGATTGAACTAGCTAAATCTCGGCTGGCTGGGAAATTTCTCACCGATTTAATCACTAATTTACAGGAACCGATCGAAAGCAAGGAGTTGCGAATTAAAATTACTAGTGAAGACTTTCAATCGGTTGGTGGTCGAGTGATTGAGCAAGTGCAAGCTTTTGCCTTGAGTCACCCAAACTGGCAAATAGTGCCTAATAATTATGAAGGGGTGCGGGTTTCTTGCGCTAATGTTAGCGAAGATGGTTGGTTTTTGTTACGGCTGTCTTTGCATGATCCAGTAATTCCGGTAAATATTGAGTCCAATGTGTCTGGTGGTGTTGATCGAATTGAACAGCAACTTTTATCATTCTTGAAGACTCAAGAATCTCTGGATTATTGACGTTTTAAATAAAGAGATGGAGTCAATCAGGAGGCTTTTGCAAAGTTGATGTAATGCAGGTTTCGCAGGTGGTGCGAAAACTAGAAGTAAACATTTAAATGATCTTTAGCCAGATTTGAATTGACCACTTAGGTAATTTTACTATAGATACTCTGGCTATAATGGTGTAAGTGTCTTTAATTCTTTCAATGCTTATTTTCCTCAGCGTTTGGTTGTCAGTACATCTAAAACAAATTCCTTCTGCCTTAGCTCAAGCAGACTCTCTACCTACCGTGACTTCTCCTAAAACACCTCTTACTGCCCGAGCGATCGAACAATTTCGCCAAATCAAGAGAGGCATGTCAATGGCGCAACTAAAGACAATTTGTGGTGAACCCGATGCTGATATTGGCAGTGGACTCAATATTTATCTGTATTATCTTTCTGATGGATCCACTGTAACAATTGGCGGTGGTAGTACTATTTCTTATATCCATCACGTTAAACCGGTTAATAAAATAAGAAATGCCGATCGAGCACCATTGCTCACTACCACTCGAAAGTTCTATCAATGGAATATCGACAATGCTATTGCCGGATTACCTTCAGCCCAGCAGATTTCACCCGTCCGGGATTTATTGGATTCTCATCTATTTACGTCTTTACAGCAAGCTAAAAGCATCGAAGCTTGCTTAATTAAAGCAGCTCCCAAAGATATTAAACCGGCGATTTTTGAAAGTAATATGTTTGGCAGCAACTATGAGGGTATCAGTAAAATAAATAATCTCAGCCTCTCGGGGCAGGGTAATACCGCAGCAATCACAGCAACCTTAGAATACACTGATCCAAACCAACTTTCTACCAATATTTGGGTTGACAAGTTAGTCTTAAATAAAAAAGCCGATCGGTGGTTAATTGAAGATATCAAATTTTCACAAAGAACAGAACAAAATGGGTTCTTAGTCTCCAAAACGTTAACAGATATCTTAGCTGGATATATTGATAAATATCAAGATGCTTGCAAATCTTGATTTTGGTAGGAGTAAATATTGAGCTTTTAATTTCCAGCCCCAATGATCCCCACTTCTTGCAGCAGCATCTGTAATTTGATATCAGGGAATCTGGTGTTTTTCTGTTGATCACTCCGTATTTGGGTGAAGAAATCTTGTGCTAAGGCAATAGCACTACGATATTTGATGATTGCTGACACATAAGTATCATCTAACTTGATCATTCCATCAGTATGTATTTGCTCAATATTGTTTAGTAATATAAATCTTATTTCGGGAGTCTTCAACTCTGCTGTTATGCTGTATTTCTTCTGAATTTTCAGCCGATCGGATTCTGGACATAAACCATATAAAGAGCTAACTACCGCACCCAGACTCGACAGAATTACACCATAGTCATAAAAAACATGCTGAGCAAAAAAGTCCTCCTCTTCTTTTGTCAAGGAGAAACTGCGATCGAGCACCAAGCCAAAATCAGTCAAATATGCTCGATCGCCATCAGTAAGGACATTATTAAAATGAGCATCGAAATGAATGACTCCCTGAGTTCTTAAAAAATCAATGGTTTTGAATAGATCTGCCACAGGTTGTTGGCATTTCCCAGCATGTTCTTGGAGCCAAGTCGTCAACACATAAGGCACATATTCTAAAAACAGCACTAATTCGTAGTTAGCCTTAGTTCTGCCCAACACATAATTTCCGATATTGGCATTGCTGCCCCAGTACTCCACATACTTCTGGTGCTGTGCCATATCTACATCTACTCGCCACCCCGAGAAAGGCATGACCCGGTAGTGGTACATCAACGGAAAAGTATCAATAGCACCATCCAACACCCAGTGAGTAGTTTTAAGGTGAGCCATCAATTCTCGAAATACACCGAAGCCCGCTGAACCTATTCCATAGCTGTAGTATGTCGGTAAGTCATAAAGGTTCTTGGTAGAAAGCAAATTATGGTATTCCAGATCAGTTATTGGCACCCGTTTGACAAACACTGCCGATTCACCCATCCGAATAGTGTGACTGATCCCCCAGCCCATCTTTGGCTCAATGTCATTAAATAGGGTCAGCAGTTGCTCATTGTCCAACTGGGCAATTTGCGAGCTGAGCTGGAAATATCTTTTCTTTCTGTCTGCGAGAGAATTTTTAGTCATTTGCTAGCATCTCCTCCGGGCAGAGCCACGAAAATTCGGTAGAATAGAGCTGCTCATTTAGTTTCAGCGACCTTCTTTGAAAAACGCTGGGCTATTGGCTACTAGAATCTAGCCTCCACTTTAACAAAATCGTGAATTTTCTCAACCTGCCCACTCCCGCTGTTTTACTCGGTTCGATCGGCCTTGCCGCTGCCCTCATTTACTTTCCATACCTTTTGGTGGTCGTTGGTCGCTTTCAAGTCGGCTACGATATGGGTGCCCCCCGTTCCACCTTCGACAAACTGCCAGACTACGCCAAACGAGCTAACTGGGCGCATCAAAACTCTTTTGAGACTTTCGTTACCTTTGCTGCCGCCGCCCTGATGGCCTATGTCACCAAGCAAGATTCAGCTTATGCTGCTAACTTAGCCATTGCTTTTGTAGCCGCTAGATTGCTATTCTCAGTTTTCTACATCATCAACTTCCCGATCGGGCGGTCTTTGATGTTTGGCGTTGGTTCATTTGCCACCGCTACCCTGATGATCATCAGTATCAAAAGTGCCCTAGGATAGAGTATTCGGAGGATATATATTATGGCTTCTAGTTATTCATTTGATGTGGTCAGCGACTTCGATCGCCAAGAGCTGGTCAACGCGATCGATCAGGCTACCCGCGATATCAGCAGCCGCTACGACCTCAAAGATACCAAC
>JANOXZ010000519.1:0-4087 GCA_031418695.1 Synechococcales cyanobacterium VAR_35_metabat_10 | reverse complement strand
GCTATGCCAAAAAGTACCCGTGTTATCCAAAGTCAACTCATCAATTCTCATTAATAACCCGCGCACCGCTGTCTCTGGTGTAATCCCCGAAAACCCCGTCATCCGCGTCTGCACCAAACCCGGATGCAAAATTCCCACCGCAATCTTTTTAGGCCGCAGATCCAGAGCCAGAGACTTCCCAGCCATACAGAGAGCCACCTTAGACATCCGATAGCCATAGGAGCCACCAGAAGTATTGTCATCGATCGAACCCATCCGACTCGTCATCATCACCACCTTCGAGCCACCAGATAAATTACCCAGCAGGGCATGAGTCAACCGCAAGGGGCTAAGGGCATTCACCTCAAACTGCCGCCGAATACTTTCAATATCTAAATTAGCCAAACTCACCGACTCAATAATTCCGGCATTATTGATCAACACATCAATTTTCTCTGCTCGAAGCTGATCTTGCAAAGATGCCAAATCCTGATCTTGGGTCATATCAATTCCCTTGATCACTCTAATTCCCAAGGCATCTAATTCTGGTGAAGAACTCCGACAGACAGCGATCGGCTTATCTCCTCGGTTCAACAGTTGCCGACAATACTCATAACCAATCCCACGATTGGCTCCTGTAATGAGATACGTAGTCATAGTTATAAAACTCCCAGATCAGTCAACTAGCGACTCTTCAGCATCGAAGACGAAAAACTGGTTAGTGCCTCGATCGCCCGATTAGCACCTTGGGTCAACGCCACACTCAAAACCTTGGATGGCTCAAGTTCCACCTTCAAAAGTTTCCAAAGCTGCTGAACTTCCGAAAGATGTAGCTTGTCATCTTCAGTCAAAGCCATCACCAGCTTATTGCGTAGAAACAGACCTTCTTCTGACATCAAAAACTGTAGTCCCATCTGCGCTGTTGGCAGCAAATCAAAACCACCATCACTACTAGCGATGCCGATCATGTTCTCTAGGCGCTGCCATTGAATCTTGCCATCTTTCAGCACAATTTCAATCAGACGCTTGCGCATTTCGGGAGTCTCACCATTGAGTAGGCGCTGTGCCACATAGGGATAGCCAATTTCCACAATCTTAAACTCGGGATTTAGACTCAGAGCCAAACCTTCTTGGGTAACTAGCGATCGAATAATCAATGAAAACTGCGCAGGCACCCGGAAAGGATACTTATAGACCAAATCAGAGAATTCTTCGGTAATAGTTTTGAAGTTAAAATTACCCACACTCTCTCCGATCGCATTATCCAACACCTTCTCCAAAGCCGGAATAATCGGGGAAATATCGATATCTGGAGTCAAGAAACCCAATTCTACAAAGTCTTTAGTCAAAGATTGATAGTCTTTGTTGATCACATGGACGATCGAACCCGCAATAGTCTCTTTTGTATGCTGAGTAAGCTGATCCATCATGCCAAAATCGATGAAAGCAATGCGGCCATCGGCCAATATAAATAAGTTGCCGGGATGAGGGTCAGCGTGGAAAAAACCAAACTCTAAGAGTTGACGTAGTCCCGCATTCACACAAGTTTTAATAATGTCATCTGGATCCAAACCAGCTTTGCGAATCCCGACAGAATCAATTAACTTCATGCCGTTAATCCATTCCAAAGTCAAGACATTGCGACTAGCGTAGCGCCAATAAATTGCTGGCACCTTGATAGTAGGGTCATCCTGGAAATTAGCCGCAAACTTTTCGGCGTTGCGACCTTCGTTCAAATAATCGATTTCTTCAAATAATTTAACCCCAAACTCATCAACGATCGTCGTGAGGTTTTCACCAATATTCAAAGGTAACAAGGGGGTAATCCAAGTTGCTGCCCAGCGCATGATATATAAATCTAGCGTGATTACTGGTAACAGATTAGGACGCTGGACTTTAACGGCTACTTCTTCACCGGTATGCAGACGAGCTTTGTAGACTTGGCCTAAGCTAGCCGCAGCGACCGGTGCTGGAGAAATCTCGCGGAACAGATCTTCGATCGGTCTGCGTAACTGAGTTTCGATAATCTGAAAAGCCAGATCCGTACTAAAAGGCGGAAGCTGATCTTGGAGTTCGATCAATTCATCTAAAAATTTCTGTTGGATCAAGTCAGGGCGAGTGGAAAGAGCCTGACCGACCTTGATATAAGTGGGACCCAATGCTGTGAGCAATTCCCGGAGCTGATTTGCCCGCATTTTTTCGTTAGCTTCTGCGGTGCCGACCGATCGATCAATTTGCAAACCGATCAAAAATCCGGCAAAGTACCAAATTAGCTTCAGCGCTCTACCCAGGGCTAACCAGGGGCGGAGACGATAGTGACGGGCGATCGACGAGGGGTCGTATTTGTGTAGATGGGAAAGTGCTGACTCACTCACAGTAGAGAATCTACCTCGCTGAAGAATTGGGTGGGGTGTTGGCTAATTTTTAAGACCGGACTAAAAAGCTCAGTCTGAACTATTTGTATAAATATTAACTTTTATCTGTGGAAAGGTTGCGATTCCTTAAGATTCTTAACGGAATTGTATTTAAGTTAAGGCAATGCTCTCATTAAACCCCATATATCTGAAAGGTGGTTGAGCGGAGCCACACCCACCTTTCTTCGGATCTCGCTAATAGACCTAAGGCACCACCAGAATTGGACAGGGCGAAAGACCAATCACTCGATTGGTCACACTTTCGTTGGCATGTTCGTCATCGAGACCTCGACTGCCCATAGCAATGAGGTCAGCGTTGATTTCATCGGCCACATCGCAGATGGTGAAAGCCGGTTTGCCCTCCCGTTGCAGAACCTCAGCGGTAATGCTATGTTCGGCCAGTTTGGCTTGGACAGCCGCCAATACCGCACCTAGGTTTTCGGTGGTAGGGGTTTCTTCTCCCACCACTGCGGCATCAATTACCGTAGTATCGGCAACCACCAGCAAGACCAGTTCGCTGTGATGAGCTTCGACAATATCGACCACCACTTTTAGGGCCGTTTGGGCCTCGCGACTGTGATGAATCGGAAACAAAATTTTCTTAAACATGGTTAGTGTGACTAAAGGCTCGCGATCTCCACCTGCTAGTTTTTCACCGAGATCCCCTGGAAATGGCAATTTATTTACAATTCTTAAGCTGCCAGCCTTACGAAACCATCTGTAAAATCCGATCGGCCACTTCATTTAACACCGGTAACACGGATAAACGATTGCCTTGCTTTACTACCAATAACTCCTCAGAGGTAAAAGCCTCCCGTAACTCACTAAGGTTCAAAGCCCGATCGAAGGTCTGGACATATTTCACTCGCACCGTATGCCAGCGGGGATTCTCTAGAGTTGCCTTGGGGTCAAAGTATTCACCATCCCCATCAAACTGACTAGGATCTACCACCATCGACTCAGTAATCTCCATTAACCCCACAATCCCCGGCGGGTTAGTGTTGGAGTGATAAAAGAAAGCCCAATCGCCCACCTGCATCGACTTCAAAAAATTCCGCGCCTGATAGTTTCTTACCCCATCCCAGAGGGTAGTTTGCTCGCGCTGTAATCGATCGATCCCAAACACATCTGGCTCTGACTTCATTAACCAATAACTCATATATCCAACAAGCCTCGCTCTTTGGTCTTGGGGTTGAAGCGGATCTCGGTCTGCAAGCCTCGCGCCTGAAGTTTTTCCATGATCGTGGCCTCTACTCGCCGCGCCACTTGCTTGAGTAGCTTGCTTTGAGCGATTTCTTCCATTTCTGGGAATTTAGCGGTTTCTTCCGCAGTCATGGCATACCGGCAATCGATCGACTCTTGCCAATCTTGCGCCGCATCACCATTCCCTGGTGGATTCTGCCCCGCAGTCCAAGCTGCCACGATTTCTTCCAAAGTAGTGCGGTTAGGCTTATCGATCAAATGAATCTTCACCCACTGACAAACTTGAGGTTGACGGACTAAATATGCCAGAAATTGCTGACTTACCTTACATACCTTACATCGATGATCAGGGTATAATTCCTGTTTTTCCACCCCGTCAGTTGGGAGTTATAGAGATCTATAATGAAGAAAAGAAACAGCAATTTGAGCGCTAATCACGGCAAATTTTTAATAGCCTCAAGCAGAATATAGACAGTCAACCTAAACTAAGT
>JANOXZ010000518.1:0-7556 GCA_031418695.1 Synechococcales cyanobacterium VAR_35_metabat_10 | reverse complement strand
ATTCAATAGCGAAGCTGCTTTGAACCAAATTATCTATGGAGATATTTTGCTGCTGAACAAAACTGACTTGGTAGACGAAGCCGATGTAGATTTGCTAGAAGTCCGGATCCGCGATATGAAAACCGGTGCCAGAATTCTGCGCACCCAAAACTCCGAAGTACCATTGCCCATGGTGCTTAGCGTCGGCTTGTTTGAATCTGATAAGTATGTGGAAAAAGCTGATCATCACGATCATGACCACGATCACTCACATGATCACAAAGCTCATAGCCATGACGCTCACAGTCACGACCACAAAGCCCACAGCCATGATGGTCATGACCATGCGGCTCACAGCCACGATGATCACTCGACCTGCGACCATGATCACGGCAAATGTACCCATGATGAACATGCCCATGACCATCAAGATCATCGTCACTCTGACCATTTGGCTCAAGATGGATTCACCTCCCTTTCTTTCCAGAGCGATCGACCTTTCTCCTTAAAGAAATTTCAAGACTTTTTAGATAACCATTTAGACGAAGGAGTTTTCCGGGCAAAAGGTCTACTGTGGTTCAGCGAAAGCCCCAATTGTCATATCTTCCATCTCTGTGGCAAACGCTTTTCGATCGATGATCAAGAATGGAAAGATCTACCTTCAAATAAGCTGGTTTTAATCGGTCAAAATCTCGATTCAGCCAAGATTCGCCAGCAGTTAAATGCTTGCTTGTCTCTACCACGTAACACTGCTGGCAGAGGTTTTGGTAAATAAAAATAAATAAAAATGCTTCGTTTTTACATAAAATAAAAACGAAGCATTTTCAACATATCATCACACTACTTTTTGTCGATCTTCACAATCTCTATCTAGTCTAACCACTCAACTTATACTCATTTCTGGTCTTGTTTGACCTATTGCGATTATAGCTGGGGGTAAAGTTGATCGATAATCGTAGAAATACGTAGAATTCAAAATTTATTCCTTCCCCAAGAAATTACGTATTTTTAATCTTGCCATTCTGTACTTGCAAAATCTGAGCCGCATTTAGCCACTTGGCATCAAAAGAACCCAAATGGGTGGTAGTCACGATCGTCTGAAACCGATCCATAATCACCGACAGTAACTGGTTCTGACGCTGCAAATCCAACTCAGCCAACACATCGTCTAGCAACAGCAGCGGCGTATCCCCCACAATTTGCTCAATCAACTCCAGTTCCGCTAGCTTCAAAGCCAACACCAAAGTCCGCTGCTGTCCCTGAGAACCATAGGATTTCGCTAAAACACCATCAATTAACAGCGCCAAATCATCCCGGTGGGGACCGATCAAAGTAGTCCCCAGGCTTTTTTCGGCTACTTGGCGCTGGGCAAGACGTTCTTGGAAAGTTTCTTCGATCGACTCCACTCCGCCATCTCCCACCGCCACACTTGGACAATAGGTAATTACCAAACTCTCATGGCCTTGACTAATTTGTTGGTGCCAAGATTGGGCGATCGGCACCAAACGTTCTAAAATCCTCGATCGTCTTCTAATCACCTTAATTCCAGCATTCACCAACTGCTGATCCCACAGCTCCAATTCTTCAGCCGGTAAATTGCCATCTAAGCCTTTCTTCAGCAAAGCATTCCGCTGCTTCAAAATCTGCTGATAGCTCTGCAAAATATGTCCATACAACGGCTCCACCTGCACCAACATGCCATCCAGCCACAGTCTGCGCCGCTCTGGTGCGCCTCGCACCAGATCCAAGTCCAAACAAGAAAACTCCACCGCATTCAAATAACCCAAAAAATCCGCTTGGCGCTTCAGATTCTCGGAGTTCAAGCTAGCAGTACGACGACCAGGGCTACGTAGAGTCAGTGATAGATCAACTTCGCCATGTAATCGATCGACCTTGCCAAAGATCTTGGCTTCTGGGCAACCCTTGGTTACAAAATCGTGATCTTTACTCACCCGGTGACTTTTGAGAGTGGCCAGGAGTTCGATCGCTTCCAGCAAGTTAGATTTGCCCTGAGCGTTCTCACCCAAAATAATCGTCTTCGGAGCGGTAAAGTCGATGAGCTGGTCGTGATAGTTCCGAAAGTTGCGAAGCTGAAGCTGTTTGAGAAACACAAAGAAATTTTCACTAAATCGGCAGAGACTCAAATACTAGCAGGGATACCACTAAATCTGCGGCAAAAATGGCGATCGCACACACAACAGTTGCTGCCGTGGCTGATTCTCCCACTTGCTTCACGCCCCCATTAGTAGTCAGACCCCAACCACAGCCGATAATTCCGACCAAAATACCAAAAATCAGTCCTTTAGATAAAATATTGATTAGGTCAGAAGGCTCTAAAAAGCTGCGAATTGATTCGATAAACACCATCGGCTGCATTTGGTAGAATTGTCGTGCACTAAAAGCTCCGCCCAAGATGCCGCACACCATTGCAAAGCCCATTAAAACCGGCATCATTAAGCAGCAGGCAATCATTCGAGGAAGTACTAAGTAATCGATCGGGTCAGTTTTCAAGGTATACAGAGCATCAATTTGCTCGGTAACTCGCATCGCACCAATTTCCGCCGCAAAAGCAGAGCCAACCTGTCCAGCAAAAATGGTGGCGGTGATAATCGGTGAAAGTTCTCGGCAAAAAGAGGCACCAAAGGCTCCCCCCACAGAGTTGACCGCACCAAACTTGGCTAGTTGACGAGCAGTTTGAACAGTAAAAATCACACCGCCCATGCCATTGACCAACAAAATCGGTAAAAGAGAGCTAGGGCCGGTCTTAAAAAGATGTTCAGGGACTTTGTGCCAAGAGGTACGACCTTGAATGAAGCGCAGCCACACTCGACCAATCAGAAAGAAGCAAAAGGCGAAACGCTTCCATCCATAGGCTTTTGTGTTCGATCGAGATGGGGGGGAATTCATAAGTCACTTTAAATATGTCCATTTCAAATTGGTACGCAGTGCGTACCAATTTGGGAAAAACAGATAAAACTGATGCACATTAAGCGAATCAGAGCCGGGGATTCATTTACAACATGAGTGATCACTAATAGGTTGTTAACAGATCGGAATCTTGAATGAATAGTAAGCAAAGTTTGGCGAATTCTTTTTATACTTACTAAGTAGTTCTTTTTTCTGAGATGATGTCATCCTTGCATGGGTAGACTTGGCTATTGATATGACTTGATTCTTTTGCGTGCTATTAATTTTGCCATCGGGAAGAATCTCCTCACGGGTATAATTTTCCGATCCAAATGTTGACAAATCCAGATTGCCATTTTGGTCAATCGGCCATATCATGTCTATGCTTTTATATATGCTACAAGATGATTTTTCCTGAAGATCTCTAGGTACTTCCACTTTTATGAAGTTATCACCAGTAAGTTTACGACCAGCTATGGCATCCTGAATTCGCTGTCTTTCCGCTGCTGTAGAGTTGTTTTTGTCTGGATTTTCTGGAGGTGGCAATTTCGATGGCTGAGTCGGCTGGTTATTAGACGTCGATCTTTTTGATGAAGAAATAGCTGGTGTTTCTAAAGAGGAATTAGGGGTTGATTCTTCCTCTTTCGATGGTTTCTTCCGCCTTCCTTGTTCTGCAGAATTTCCTTCAGATGGATTGGTTATGCCTTCACCATCCTGTTTTGATGTGCGTGGTGGCCGAGGAATTGGAATGTCTGATCCATTGGGAGCTTTACTTATTGCAGGAGTTGATGGAATTGTTGGTTGGTTTGGCTGACGAACAATTGGGGTCTGCGGAATCTGACTAGATGGCGGCGGTAATTGAGGTCGATTCACCTTTGGTGGCACAAAATTAGAAGCGCCTGCTGAACCAACACTACTAGAATTCGTCGAAGCACGAGTAGCTGTTTCAGGATTTAACGGAGTAGGTGCGATCGGCAGCGGTCTAGACTTAGCAGACTCAGGGACTCTAGTCTGCTCCGCAGGAGTCAAATCCACGACTCGCACCGTACCCCCAGCAGGCTTCACCTTAATCGGATCCAAACGACCAAACAAACCCAAATTACTGCCGATCATTAAATGCAGCGCAACTGAAGCCCAAAGCATTAAAACTTCAATGGTGCCATTTGATCGAGTGAATTTTGAGTAATCAGTACGTTTCTGAGCCATAACGGGTTCGATACTACCAAAGTCGGTGCAGTTGGACTGAACTGGTTTCCAATTTGGCAACGCTAGTTCCAAAAATCATTGAAGATAGAGAAATTCAACCACTTCAGATCACAGCCCAATCTACTATCTTCATGCTGCCAACCGTCATTTTACCCGGATATCTCGAAAGTGCTTCAGTTTATTTGCCCCTCGCCCAAACACTGACCGATCGAGGATCACCCACAACCGTTGTACCAATTAAGTTTTGGGACTGGGTGCCCACCATTGGCGGTCGATCGATGGTGCCCATTTTGCGGCTTTTGCAACAAACCGTAACCAAATCCCTAGCCGAGAATCAAACACCACAAATTAACCTGATCGGCCACTCCGCAGGCGGCTGGATCTCCCGCATTTTTATTGGAGCCAAACCCTACGATATCCACAACGATGCCACCGAAGCTGATGGATTGTGGAATCAGCGGAGTTCGATCGCCACCCTCATTTGCTTAGGCACCCCCCAATTCAGCGGCGAACGCTGGACAAAGAAAAACTTAAATTTTGTGAATGACAATTATCCCGGCGCATTCTACCCCGAGGTCGATTACACCTGTGTCGCTGGTAAATCGCTCTATGGCGAGTCTCGCTGGGGCTTGGCCTACCAAAGCTACCAAATCACCTGCGGCAATGGTCAGACTTGGGGCGATGGCATTACTCCGATCGAAGCTGCTCACTTAGCCGGAGCCAGGAACTTGATTATCGAAGGAGTCAAGCATTCCCCGCGATCGAAAGATCCTTGGTATGGCTCACCAGATGCCTTGGCACAATGGGTTGGCTACTTAAAATAATTTCGGGAAGCCTCACCCCCACTATTCGGCTTGCCCCCCGCGTCATTTAGATTCTGCCTGTAGATTAAAAGGGTATCCAAACCAAGTTCTATCAAAGCCTCCAAACGCTCTGATAGAAGACAGGTACGGTAAACCACCCTTCAAAAAAAACCTGGATCGAACCAGGATAAGGTTGGTTCTTGTGTTTTCACATAAAAAGCTTGCTGCCACACGGCAGACCCGATTTTTAAATTTCTAGGAGTATCTCTAAGTCTTATGGGAAAAGTTGTAGGCATCGATTTAGGCACCACTAACTCTTGTGTAGCGGTGATGGAAGGTGGAAAACCAACTGTGATTGCTAATGCTGAGGGTTTTCGGACAACTCCTTCTGTAGTGGCATTTGCCAAAAACGGCGATCGACTAGTAGGGCAAATTGCTAAGCGGCAAGCAGTAATGAACCCCGAAAATACTTTTTATTCTGTCAAACGCTTCATTGGTCGCCGCTTCGACGAAATTACTCATGAAGCCACCGAAGTTGCCTACAAAGTAGTCAACGACGGCAACAACGTGCGGATTGATAGCCCTGGAGCTGGCAAAAAGTTTGCTCCCGAAGAAATTTCTGCACAAGTACTACGCAAACTAGTAGACGATGCCAGCAAGTATTTGGGCGAAACCGTTACTCAAGCGGTAGTAACCGTTCCAGCTTATTTTAACGACTCTCAACGTCAAGCCACGATCGATGCAGGCAAAATCGCGGGCATCGAAATCCGTCGGATCATCAACGAGCCTACAGCAGCATCGTTGGCTTATGGACTCGACAAAAAGAGCAGCGAAACCATTTTGGTCTTCGACTTAGGCGGCGGTACCTTCGATGTCTCGATCCTAGAAGTAGGCGAAGGCGTATTTGAAGTACTCTCGACCTCTGGTGATACCCACCTAGGCGGCGATGACTTCGACAAAAAAATCGTAGACCACATGGCCGACGACTTCGCTAAAAAAGAAGGCATCGACCTGCGCAAAGACCGTCAAGCTCTCCAACGCTTAACTGAAGCTGCTGAAAAAGCCAAGATTGAACTATCTGCTTCTACTCAAGCCGAAATCAACCTGCCCTTTATCACTGCTACCCAAGATGGGCCTAAGCACTTAGAGTTGCAGTTAACTCGCGCCAAGTTTGAAGAAATTTGCTCAGACTTGATCAAGCGTTGCGGTGTACCAGTAGAAAAGGCGATCGCCGACTCCAAGCTAGACAAATCCAAAATTGATGAAGTAGTTCTAGTAGGTGGATCCACTCGGATTCCTGCTGTGCAAGAACTGGTCAAAAAGATCTTGGGCAAAGAACCCAACCAAACCGTTAACCCTGATGAAGTAGTAGCGATCGGTGCTGCGGTTCAAGCAGGTGTGTTGTCTGGTGAAGTCAAAGACATTCTGCTTCTAGACGTTACTCCGCTCTCTTTGGGCGTAGAAACTTTGGGCAACGTGATGACCAAAATCATTCCGCGCAACACCACCATTCCTACCAAAAAATCTGAGACTTTCTCGACTGCGGTAGATGGCCAAAGCAACGTAGAAATCCACGTCCTGCAAGGTGAACGAGAAATGTCTCGCGACAATAAGTCACTAGGAACCTTCCGTTTGGATGGCATCCCAGCGGCTCCTCGCGGCGTACCTCAAGTAGAAGTAATCTTTGACATTGATGTAAACGGGATCTTGAGCGTAACTGCTCGCGATAAAGGCACTGGCAAAGAACAGTCCATCAGCATCACCGGTGCTTCTACTCTGGACAAAAACGAAGTAGAACGGATGGTACGCGAAGCTGAAAGCAACGCTAACGCTGATAAAGAAACTCGGGAAAAAGTCGATCGCAAGAACGAAGCCGATTCTTTCTGTTACCAAGCCGAAAAGCAAATGGAAGAGCTAGGCGACAAAGTACCTGCTGACGAAAAAGCCAAGCTGGAAGCTTTGGTCAAGGAACTGCGGGAAGCAGTGGCCAAGGAAGATGACGCTGAAATTCAGCGGATCAGACCAGAAGCTCAACAGTTACTGTTATCGATCGGCAGCAACATCTACCAGCAAGCTGGCGGTGGTGTTCCCCCCGAAGGCGGCGGCGGTGACGATGGTGGCGCTGGCCCTACCGGTGGCGGCGGCGACGATGTAATTGATGCCGAGTTCTCTGAAACTAAGTAATTTTTCCACTCCAAGGAATTCTCCCACCCGTCAAACGGTGGGATTTTTTTGATCTTCAAAACTCTTGTGCCTCAACTTGATGAATAGATAGTCCCGCAGGCACAGCCAGTGATCGATCGTTGCTGAATTTACATCTATGCTAGATTATACTGAGCAGACTTCTTGGCTGTTGTTTTTGAAGTATTTGGAGCAGGAGCGATCGATGGAGGCGGATCTGGTGGGTAAGCCTTATGAATTCATTGTAGATGAGGCACATCATTGGACAACTTGGGCGGCTCCTCTCAAGGTTTTGGAGGGATGCTATGAGTGAGATCAATTCTCAGGAATATAATGATTTTTTTAATGAGATTGTGGGGTATATCCGTGATCGCCAACTCCGGGCGATGCGGAGTGTCAATCATGAATTAGTGTCTTTGTATTGGGATATTGGGGAGCTAATCCATCTCAAACAAAAGTCTCTTGGCTGGGGGAAATCAG
>JANOXZ010000517.1:0-2670 GCA_031418695.1 Synechococcales cyanobacterium VAR_35_metabat_10 | reverse complement strand
ATTTGGATAAGCAGCCAAACGAGTCAGCGCGTCAAATAGCCAAATTTGGATTTTAGTCATGCCGGTTGTTTGGGGCGACTCATAAAGCAGTTGGGTATCGGCATAACTTAGAGCAGCGGGAATATCGTCGAATATATAGGCTGAAAAAGTCCGAAAACCATATAGTGTAGACAAAAAAGAAGATTCTTGACTTTCAATAGTCGTAATCGTAGTCACCGGACTAAGTGTTTCATGTAAATCCAAAATAGTTTGACGTAACAGAGCAAAATATAACTGGCTAGATTCATCTTTAGATTGAATAATTATTTTTTCTATTTCTGCCATTTTGCTCACGATTTCATCCAATGGCACTCCGGCAAAAAACCTGATCAGCATTGACATCCCAGCGCTGACTCCGAGAAATGTCAAATTACAACTTTCTTGGGCAGCTAGAATACTTTCATCCATTAATGGAATACTATTGCGTAATTCTTGTCGCCAAGGTTGCGAGAACCAGGGGATAATTACTTTGACTTTGGCGGTGATGGCTAAGTTTTGATATCGATCGGCCAAAAACATCGCGAGCTGACCTATTTGATAGCTTTTATCTAGCTCGCCTGCACTAGAAAGTACCATGGAATAATGAGCATAAAAACTAGCAGCCAGTGGGTTGTTGCCATACTGGAGAGTAATTCTGACTCCGACTGCTGCTAAAACCACCAATAATTTTTGAGAAAACAGGTAGGCGGGCATTTGCAACAGATCTAAAATCCTCAGAGCAGCCACTTTTTCTGGCAGCACCATTTCTGGCAAATTCAGCAAATCTTCAGGAGATTTCTTGCTCAAAGCCACTTTGGTTTTGATTAACTCTTGGAACAAATCTAATTTGTGGGGGTGAGAGCTGAGGTTGATCCCGAGTTGTTGTAGAACCTCTAGACCGCTATCGATCGCCTGCTGATGCTGCTTTTGGATGGTGTGAAATTGAATGATTATTTCGTAGGTCTTAATTCGATCAATCGTTGCTCTAGCTTGCTTTAATACTACTTTAGTGAGTGCGGGCACAGCCGCAAAATCACCGTTGAGAAAAGCAACTTCTGCTAAAGTCTCATGTAGCGTTAAGGCCAAATCATACTGTTCTGACCAGCTACTTAGTAGTTTAATGCCAACTTGAGCATAGTTATAGGCAGCCGTATAAGCTGTTGCTACTTTAGCCTTATGAGCGGCTTTTAAATTTAACCGTGTCAACATCTCTCGTTCACTGGGTTTTTGCACCAATTCTATTGCCAGATTAAAATGATTGACAATTTCAAAAAATTTTTCTTGGCGCTGTTCGTTAGAAGCATTTGCTAACAATAGGCGACCAATCTCTAAATGAGTGTGTTGTTTTTGCTGATCGGGAATCAGCGAATAGGCCGCTTGCTGTACCCGATCATGAAGAAATTGGTAAGTAGAATTTACCGGCTTCTCTGAGGCAAACTGTTGACTAGTATCCGATTGAAAGAATTTGTATACTTGGCTGGTTGGTAAAATCAACCCTGCTTGTAATCCTTCCCAGAGAGCATCGGTAGTGGCTAGCCTAGATTGTTCGGAGATTATGACTAAGGTTTCTAGGTCAAATTGATTCCCAATACAGGCAGCTAATTTAAAGATCTGTTGAGCAGCAACTGGTAGTCTTTGTAACTGGTCAGCCATCAGTTCCACCACATCATCGGTGACAAACAATGTTTGGATTTGTGCTAGGTCACATTCCCAATATCCCCGCCGATTAAATCTGATCAGACCATCAGCATGTAACGATTTTAGAAACTGGGTGGCAAAAAAAGGATTTCCTTGAGTTTTGCGATCAACTAATTCTGCCAAATCCTCGGTGCGTTCGATCGAGCAATGCAACGCATCAGCAATTAGCTGATTAGTACCGGCCAAATTGAGCGGAGTGAGGGTAATTGTCTGCACCATCACCGCTGCTTGTCTCAGTTGCTCGATCGTCAGCATGAATTGATGGGTACTAGATACTTCGTTATCTCGATAGGCTCCCAGCAATAGCAAATACCCTTTACCCGTCATTAAAAGCTTCATTAACTTTAATGAGGCGGCATCAGCCCACTGTAAGTCATCTAAAAATATAACTAAGGGATGCTCTGCCGTAGTAAAGACCTCAATGAATTGCTGAAAGGCCAAGTTAAATCGCTGTTGTGATGCCGTCCCTTCCATGTCTCTAATCAATGGCTGCAAGCCGATGAGCTTTTTGAGTTCTGGAAGTTCATTAATTAAAATTTGGGCATTGTCTCCCACCGCTACCAAAATTCGATTTTTCCAATCAGCCAGATGTTCTTCACTTTCACTCAATAGTTGTCTAATGAGATCCCGAAAAGCTTGAAAAAATCCAGAAAAAGGACGACGACGATTAAATTGGTCATATTTGCCCTTAATAAAATAGCCTTTTTGTCTGGTGATGGGTTTATGGACTTCATTGATCAATGCGGTTTTGCCAATTCCTGAGAATCCGGCCACCAGCATCATTTCGGTATGTCCTTGACTCACGCGATCAAAGGCAGCTAGCAGTGTTTGGATCTCGGTGGTTCTGCCATAGAGTTTTTCGGGTAGTATAAATCGATCGCTGAAGTCCTGTTGAGCTAGCTCAAACTCGTTGATGGTGCTAATCGACTGCCACTGATGAAGACAGTTGGCGAG
>JANOXZ010000516.1:0-1903 GCA_031418695.1 Synechococcales cyanobacterium VAR_35_metabat_10 | reverse complement strand
CCAATCTCGATCGCTAGAGCAATTTGACTGAGAACACATCGTCTTTTAATATAACAGCGATCCGATCGAGAGCTGTAGGTGCTTGTTTTTTTGTCGATCGATGTGAGCTAAATTGCTAATAATTCTTAATAGTAATGGCTGAATATTCGGGACAGATCGGCAGCAATTTTTCGATCGAGACGACTCTTGTTTCAGTAAGACCACCTTCACTCAACAAGATCCCTCTTTCAGTAAAACCACCTTCACTGTCTGAAATAAGATTCTCAAATCTAAAGCCAAAGACCATTGCAGAATATAAACCATGTCCCAGTAAAAAATTTCGTCAGACTCAACAGTAGCACGTCCTTTGACTTGCCATAACCCTGTGATTCCAGGCAGCACTTCATAACGCAAGAACCGATCTCTGGAAAATTCTGCCGCATTTTGGATCGACAGTTCATAGTCTCTAATTGGCAGTGGGCGTGGTCCTACTAGGCTCATTTGACCTTGCAAGACATTGATCAACTGGGGCAACTCATCCAAGCTATAATCCCGCAAGAACTTACCAATCTTAGTAATTCGGGGATCCTCTTTAATTTTGAATAAAACGCCACCCTTGACTTCGTTTTGAGCTTCTAGTGCTTTTTGGAGTTCGCCAGCATTTTCGACCATCGTCCGAAATTTCCAGACCTGAAAACGGCTACCTTTCAAGCCCACACGGTACTGTCTGTAAAAAATTGGTCCAGGGGAAGTTTGCTTGACTAGAAACGCGATCGTCAACAGCACAGGTGATAGAACTAACAAGATCGCTGCTGCTGCCAATATATCTAGAATCCGTTTCAGCCAAAAATTAAACCCAAAAATTGGTAAGGATTTAAACCGAATGGTGGGAATTTCCTCGATCATCTTAGTTTCAGAGGATCTTTGGGGCAATTGAAGTTCTGTTGGCACCATTCTCAAGTGGATTCCGGCTGACTTCAAATTCCAGAACAGGATAATCTGATTGTCGATTAACTGTGGTGAGCAGATAAATACTTCACTAACTTTGCGCGATCGAATCTGACTGAGAATCTCATCTAATTGACTTTGGACATCCCAAATAGATAGATCGACAATGCTGTCAATTTTAAACTTCTGAGATCGCTTGAGCAATTTGCGGACATGCTCGATATCATTTTGGTTGCCCATCAGCACGATTGCTTGCTTAAAGACTGGGTTGCGCTTGCGAATCTCAATTTCCAGAGCATCAAAAACAACTCTAGCACCGCCAATCAGTAGAAAATTGAGCACTAAAGCGATCAGAAATACCGATCGAGATACCCAGATTCCAGGCTGATAGAAAAAAGCCGCAATTAATTCAATCACCTGGGCTAGTGCTAGGGTCTTAAATAATTTGGAAAATCTGTGGAGTTTGTCATCAGAACCATAAAATCCCGATGCCGTGAGTGTCCCAATTCCCACCGCCACAACTGGAATCATCGCATCGGCAATATGTACGCCCTCCGTTGGTGTGCCTAGGCGATCTGCAATTGTCCATGAGATGTACAACATCGCTGTATCTAACAATACCAACGCAAGTACTTTCATCCCATGGGCGATCGTCCACCACCGAATTGATAGATTTCTAGCCCTGATATCTTCTGTTTGCCACCGAGTATCTGTGGCATCTGTTTTTCCGAGATCGGTCATGCGATCGCTCCGAGTGCAACGTAAGAGGTTAAATAAAATTTTGCAGTGATCTTAATCACTAATAACTAGTGATATTTGATCGATATATTGTTTGCCAAGTTCATGATGCTATCATCACTAAAGAATATCGCTGCTGTCAATATTCTTTTGCTAAGTTTGTCAATATATCACAATTAGCCTAGACTGAGATTATCATATAAATTGATGCTGGATTTGCCCACAATCTAAGTTCAGT
>JANOXZ010000515.1:0-3125 GCA_031418695.1 Synechococcales cyanobacterium VAR_35_metabat_10 | reverse complement strand
TGAGCGTTAGATTCAGCTTCACGCTTCATCCGATCAATATCCAATGGAGTCAAACCGCCAGTATTGCTGATCGAAATGGTCTGTTCGCGACCAGTACCGCGATCTTGCGCCGAGACTTTCAGGATGCCGTTTACATCAATTTCAAAAGTCACTTCGATTTTGGGTACGCCCCGAGGTGCCGGGGGAATGCCTTGCAGCAAGAATTTACCCAAGCTCTTATTGTCCCGTGCCATGGCGCGTTCGCCTTGCAGCACATGAATTTCTACGGAGGTTTGACCATCGATCGCCGTTGAGAATTCCTGCGATTTACTGGTAGGAATGGTGGTGTTGCGTTCAATGACCTTGGTACAGATCTCACCCAGGGTTTCGATACCTATAGATAAAGGCGTAACGTCTAACAACAAGACATCTTTGACATCGCCGCCCACTACTCCGGCCTGAATAGCCGCGCCCATAGCGATCGCTTCGTCGGGATTGATCGATCGATCTAGTTCTTTGCCACCAAAAAAGTTTTGCAGAGCTTTTTGGACGGCGGGGATTCTGGTGGAACCACCGACTAACAAAATTCGATCGATTTCATTGACACTCATGTCAGCATCTTTCAGCGCTCGCGCCACTGGATCCAGGGTGGCATCGATCAGATGCTGCACCATTTCTTCAAATTGGCTGCGGCTCAGCTCTACTTCTAGGTGCTTCGGCCCAGTAGCATCAGCGGCAATAAAAGGTAAGTTGATGGAGGTGTTCGCTCTAGTAGAAAGCTCAACTTTGGCTTTTTCGGCAGCTTCTCGTAACCGCTGCAAGGCCATTTTGTCCCGTTGCAGGTCAATGCCTTCTTTAGTACGAAAATCTTTGCTCAACCAGCGCACAATTTCGTTATCAAAGTCATCACCGCCCAAGTGGTTGTTGCCACAGGTAGCTTTAACTTCAAAAACTCCATCGCCCAAGTACAAAATAGATACATCAAACGTCCCGCCACCCAGGTCAAAAACCAAGATGCACTGCTGCTTGTCCATTTTGTCTAACCCATAGGCTAGAGCAGCGGCAGTCGGCTCATTGATAATGCGTAAGACTTCTAAACCGGCGATCGTGCCAGCATCTTTGGTGGCTTGGCGTTGAGCATCGGTGAAATACGCCGGGACAGTAATTACGGCTTGATCGACAGGAGTGCCTAAAAAGTCTTCGGCATCGCGCTTCAGCTTCTGCAAAATCATTGCTGACACTTCTTGAGGCGTGTAACTGCGACCTCGGATTTGCACATCCACGGTGTTTTCACGACCTTTGCTGCAATTGTAGGGCACTCGGCTCCGCTCGGTTTCGGTGTCGTCCCAACGGCGGCCAATAAAGCGTTTGATGCTGTAAACAGTGTTTTCAGCATTGGTCACGCCTTGACGCTTGGCCAATTGACCAATCAGGTTTTCGCCACCTTTGGCAAACCCCACCACGCTGGGTGTGGTTCGTGCGCCTTCGCTATTAGCGATTACTACTGGTAAGCCGCCTTCTAAAATTGCTAGGCAACTATTAGTAGTGCCGAGGTCGATGCCAATTACTTTTGCCATAAACTTGCCTTAAAAATAGGGCAGTCGAAATGTAAACAATAAAAAATCACAAGCTGGGCTAATCTAGGGCTCGAAGTTTTCGAGTCCGGTAGCAGCATCTTCTGCCGAGAGTTGTTCGATCGGAGCGGCTACTTTCACCAAAGCATGGCGGAGGATTTTGTCTCCAAGGAAATAGCCTCGTTGTAGCTCTTCAATGACGGTGCCCTCCGGATGTTCTTCGGTAGGCTGGCGCATGACTGCTTCATGGAGGTTTGGATCAAACATTTGTCCTTCGGGACGCATAGGTGAAACCCCAGACTTTTTCAGGGTATCTACTAATTGTTTGTAGACTCCTTGATAGCTTTTATGGATTTCCAATTCCCCATCGTTTTGGGGTTTGATTTGGGTACGTGCCCGTTCAAAGTTGTCTACTACCGACAATACATCGGTAATAGTGTTGCACTTAATCCGCATTTCCAGCTCTTCTTTTTCTTTGGCTGTCCGTTTACGAAAATTATCAAAATCAGCAGCAATACGCACATACTGATTTTGAGCAGCATCTTTTTGCTCAGTCAGCTCGGCTAAACGACTAGTTAGGTTAGTGACTTCGGCTTCTGGGCTTTGCACCTGAACCTCGGTGGCCTCTGGCTCATTAGCAGCATCAAGTGCTTCTAGATTTTCTGGGTTTTCAGAAATATTTCCAGAGACGTTTTCAGTAGTAGGGGATTGGGGGTCGATTTCACTCATCATAGATATTCCGATTAACAACTTGCTAGCGGGGATGCATTAGCCACTGTAAAACATTTTTGGTTCAGTTGACATGTGAATACCCGTCAGCTAAGGGGTGGTGATTGGAGATGGAATATAACAAACTTCAATTGAATTTCAACCCAATCAGTCTGAATTGGCGAAATGAGCGAAATTGTGGAGTTCTATCCTCTAAAGTATTATTCCCAATTACTAGGTCAGATTATCACTTAGTATCTGTTATTCCTTCACTACCTGGAGGTGATGCAAGTCGGAATCACTGCAACCAACCACATCACCGCCGTTATCTAAGATGTTCTTTAAGTAGCCGATCGATTGCGAGGTCACAATTTCGCCAGGAATTAACACCGGGATGCCGGGTGGATAAGGACAAACTAGTTCGGCGGATATCCGATCAACGGCCTGATCGATCGGCACAGTTTCTAAAGAAGCAAAAAAGGCCGATCGGGGAGTAATGGCTGGGGTGGTAATTAAGGTCGATTGCCAATCGACGGGGGCAATTTCTATCTCATCACTGGCCTGCTGTGCCAGCCCACGCATCCCGGCCACTAACATTTCGATATCCCATTCCCGGTTGCCAATGCTAATAATAAAGGTGAGGTGCCGCTGGGAAGGCATTTCGGCAACTACTTTATATTGGTCACAGAGAATTGCGTCGGCCTCATAGCCGCTGTAGCCCAAACCGGTGGTGGTGACGGTAAGACGGGTGGGGTCAAAGTAGCGGCATCCCGGTTGGGTTCTAGCCAGATCTAAGACTAATAGACCGGAAATATTGCTGAGTTCCGATCGAGCTTTTTGGGTCAAAGCTAAGGTTCGATCGAG
>JANOXZ010000514.1:0-3120 GCA_031418695.1 Synechococcales cyanobacterium VAR_35_metabat_10 | reverse complement strand
CACAATGGTTGCCCAACGAGTCAAATATTCGGCTTCTTTGGCCTTGAAATTTTTACCAGCTTCGGTAGCAGGGCGACCAGTTGCCCACCATTCTAACCAAGGGGTGCCAAAAGCATGGACGAAGAAATCAAATAAGCCTGTGAACGAAACACCAACGATCGGGTCTTGTAGACGACTATATTGATATCGTAGTTCTTGGAATTGGTGATTCAGCAAAGCTGCTACCGACAAAGCACTAGCTCTAAAGGCATCTTCTTGCTCTTGGAGGTTCTTGGGATCTAATTGATTGAGATGCACCTCTGACAAATTGCAATGGAAATTTGAGCCTAAGATTTCACCACAGTTGTGAGCGACGAAACCATTAGCATCAAAACGGTTTACTCCAGGTACCGTGCAGTCATAAACTGCTTCTGTGCCGTCAGTGATGATTTCAGCAATTTTCACAGAAAAGCGATCGCGGTTCAGTTGACGTTTGTAGTTGCCCAAGAGAGATATTAGCAGCTCTTGTTTTTGTGGCTCTTGGAAACCGATCGTTTCCAAAAACACCGGCAAATTGTCATTAGCAATAACTAGTTCATGTTGAGCTTTACAGTTGTATTCCGCAGGCTGGCGTTGAGAATCGGGAAGCATTCGCACTTGTTCTGGACGACGATTACGATAAATTCTGGAGCCAATACCTAAGCGCAACAGCATCCGTTGGACTGCTTGCAATAAAGGCTCATTGCTTTGAGCTAGTCTGACGCTAATGCCTTTCAGTTGATTGCCTTGAACACTACCATCAGCATCAAAAAGTCCTCTCAAAAATCCGCAATAGAAGTCGTAGCTGGCTTCTTCGATTTCCGAAGTCACTGTTTTATTTTCTGGCACCACCCCATACTCTTTAGCTAATTTAGCTAAAGGCGCAGAATTTACTTGGTAGTACTGATTTTGTTGATGATAAACGCCTTTAAGGGGCTTGGGTGCATCAGGATTTAAACCATTGGCTAAGACCAAGGCATATTCCTTCATCTCTACTTGGGTTTCACCCCAGTAGCGCAGATTAGCCTGATACTGATGATTTTTTGCGGAAACAGAAAAACAACCATCACCGATCAGATTACCTAGCAACCAACCTTCTTCGGATGTTCCTTGACCAATCCAGGGTTGCAAACCTCGGTGGTTGTGAATCATCACTCGATCGCCAGCTTGCAGATCTGCGGCTTCTACCCACTCGGTGTATTGAGCCTTCTGAGTTTGGGTCGTGACTTTCAAGACCCGATGATTGCCAGTCAACCGTAAACTATGACCTTCTTGGGTTGTCATCTTCAGCACGGGCTTTACACCACTGAAAAAGAAACCATCAACCGTGGTACTAAACAGTTCACCATTAATATAGGTGCCATGTTGCTTGCCAATTAAGTCTTTAACCTGCCGCGCACCTTCCTCGGTATGTACCCAAGTATCAGCAGTTACACAGGGGTTTAAACCATATCGCAGCATCCGATGGCTTAATTCTTCCTCCGAAATATCTGGGCGATGAGCTTTAATCCAATCTTTAGGTGTTCCCTGATCGTAGGCTGCAATAAATTCCTTTTTGCGCTCTGGAGTGTTGACAAGATCAGCGTTCGATCGAGCAACGGCCTCCCCTGCCCACTGAATAGCCCCTTCGCCAGAGTAATACTGCTTGCGCACTGCATCAACACATTCTTCTAAAGTAGGCTTGCGATGAAACACTCTAGTATGATTGGCCATCCGCAATGAATCCCGCTCTGGATCAATTTTCCAGGAACCATCTTCACTTTGCTGCCACAGGTTGTCTTTGGCATTTGCTCCTAGTGTATCAGTAGAGTTAAACTGACGCATTCCTGCCGATCGCCTAATATTGCCCGCTACGATAGTAACTGCAGCCTCATCGATCAGTAAACAACATTCCACAGAATTCAGCTTACGTCCATGAGCCTTGTTTAAAATCCGCACACAGCGAGCATACAGCTCTGGCAACTTCACTGGGTTAGCCATCCCACCAAAGCCCTTCAACAGCTCCCCGGCTGGCCGCACATCGGCCAAGTTCACATCGATCTTCACCGTGCCGCTGAAGCGTTCATCGCTGCATAGCTCCAGAACAGTCTGGTAAGACTTCACCCACCCCTGACGGCTATCGCCTACATGGATGGTGACATGGTTTCCTTCAACCTCTACATCAGTAAGATGTCTGCGCTGCTCGGCTGGAGTGCTGCCGATCGCCGACACTTCCCCAATCTCCAATAAGTTCCTAACTGCCGGAAGTTGGTCGATCAACTCTGGTTCTAAGATCGCCCCAGTCCCACAGCCCATCATGGCCAAGTCCATCATCAGACCAAAAGCCCGCCAATCGATGACGTTGGTGCTAGTGCAGTTGTAGGCTCCCGAAAAGTTCTCTGGTCGTTCTAGCCAATCACTGCCACCCACCCACAGCCAACGGCCTGAAGGTAAGGCTTTGACCTGCCGCTGCATTCGATCGATGATTGCCGCTTCCTCTGCGTCCAAGTTTCCGAGCTTGACCAAGCCCCGCAAAGTCCGAGTACAAACCTGCTGCCAATTTTCTCTACCACCATTCAAAAAGCGACTATAGGTGCGGAAAAATACCGGGTAGGCAGCCGGAGCGGAAAGTGGAAAATCTGCTGCGGTTCTAGATGTAATGTTTAACTCGCTGACCATAGATGTAGGTTTGATATTACAAAAAAGACGATGAATGCTATCGCACCTAATCAGGATAGGCCAGGTTACATTTTTTTACCAGTAGATTTCCTGGCTTATGCTGACAGATTTCAATAAATGAAGCTTAGTCCCGGCACTGTAGGTACTTTTAGACTGGATCTCAATACTTACGGAGATTTTGGAAACCTTAACAACCATACCTGTTCAACAATGTCAATCTACGAATGATTTTTCAAAAAAAATCAATTTTAGTATTTTTAGTAAGTTGGTCATGAAAAATAATATTTACGATACAATCGGCAGCATCACTCGAAACCGAGAACCAGTATCAACTTGACTCACCACCGAAATCGAACCACCACAACGCAATAAAATTTGTTGCACCACCGTCAAGCCCAAGCCAGCACAGCTCACCTGATTTTCTGGCGGCAAATTGCGACCACG
>JANOXZ010000513.1:0-5056 GCA_031418695.1 Synechococcales cyanobacterium VAR_35_metabat_10 | reverse complement strand
GTTACAACCACAGTTTGCGAGTTTAATTCAGCCCGGTGGGAGTTTACTCCGCACGTTGACTGGCCATGAAGATACTATTTGGTCAGTGGGGCTAGCTGGAGGATGATTCATAACATTTCAAGAAAGGTTGTTGAACAAATCAATTGCTTATGTAACAATCAACACAGCCATTTTTGCTATTATTTCAGGGATTTTAGTAACAATGTCAAGATTAATATTACATGATTATTTTGCACTTGCCCTAATTTTGATACCCAATCAAAAATTTCTGAATGTTCGGAAATTCAGCTTTCATCAAATATATTACGTTTATTTACTGATTGCTACAAAATAGCAATCTTTCCCCAGAAGATGGTGCAAACCGTTAAAATCTCAGAGTATCGCTGGGAGACTGCTCGTGAGTTACTGTCTAAACCCTGCTTGCTCTGCACCAGCCCAAAATGCCCTACAGCAAAAGTTTTGTAGCGCCTGTGGCTATGAACTGCTCCTCGCCGATCGATATCGAGCCTGTAAGCCGATCGGCCAGGGTGGTTTTGGGCGAACCTTTATGTCGATCGATAGTCATAAGCCTTCTCAGCCCACTTGTTTGATCAAGCAATTTTATCCCCTCAGTCCGCTCTATGCAGTGAAGGCTGCCGAACTATTTGCCCAAGAAGCCACCCGCTTAGAGCAGTTGGGCAGACATCCCCAAATTCCAGAACTCTATGCCCATTTTAGTCAACATCGCTATCAATACATTGTGCAAGAGTTCGTGCCCGGGGCTAATTTGGCCAACTCTGCCACTCCTCAGTTGACAGTGGATCAACTACCAAAGCTGTTATTAGATTTATTGCCGGTTTTGGAATTTATGCAGCGGGGAGGAGTAATTCACCGCGATATTAAACCCGAAAATATTATTTGCCGCCCTGATGGCAAGTTGGTGTTGGTGGATTTTGGGGCGGCGAAACATGCCACAGCTACAGCCTTGGGCAAAACTGGCACCAGCATTGGCAGCCCAGAATATAGTGCTCCTGAACAATCTAGAGGACGCGCAACTTATGCCAGTGATATTTATGGGTTGGGTGTCACTTGTTTATATTTACTAACTCGCACTTCGCCCTTAGATTTGTTTGATCTGGAAGAAGATCGTTGGACTTGGCGTGATCATTTACATTCACCGATTTCCGATCGGTGGGCGGGTATTTTGGATCGAATGGTGCAAAATTCTTTGAAATATCGCTACAAAAATGCAGCGGAAGTTTTAGCTGATTTGCGATTGCCCATTGTGTTTCCTACGGCTGTTGAGACCTTGACAGTCAGCAAGGGACAGAAAATCTCACAAGTTATTCAACAAGCTGCTGTGGGTAGTCGGATATTGGTGGAGCCAGGGATTTACCGGGAAAAAATTGTGATTGAGCAGCCGATCGAACTAATTGCCAACGGCGGAGTTGGTGAGGTGACGATCGAGAACTACACTGCAAGTTGCTTACAAATGCAGGCAGATTATGCCGTGGTGCGGGGCTTCACTATTCGCAATCGCTGTCGAGACTGGGGCTATCGGTCTAATGCGATCAATATTTTTCAGGGGCAATTGATTTTAGAAGATTGCGATGTGAGCGCCGATTCTTTAGACTGTATATCGATTCGCGGGGCTAATACTAACCCCATTATTCGTCGCTGTCGAATTCATAACGCTGGGGAGTTTGGGATTTTTATCTATGAGCAGGGTCGAGGGCTAATTGAGAACTGTGAAATTTTTGCTAATACCTGTGCAGGGCTAGCAATCAAACAGGGGGCAAACCCGATCGTCCGCAACTGTCAAATTTATAATGGTCTGCAAAGCGGCATTATGGTCGATAAGTTTGGCCAGGGGACGATCGAGGGCTGTGATATTTTTGGGAATCATAAGTCCGGGATTCAAATTGGGGAAGGCGCACATCTGACGGCGCGGCAATGTCGGGTGCATGATGGGGACTGTAATGGCATTTATGCTCACTATTTGGCACAGGGGACTTTCGAGAACTGTGAGATCTTTGCTAACTCCTATGATGGAGTGGCAGTGGTAGATGGCAGCAGTGTCACCATTAAAAATTGCCAGATCGATCGCAATCGGTATCATGGTATTTCGGTAAAAAATAGCGGTAGAGGTATTGTGGAAAACTGCAATTTAACAGCCAACAACCAAGGAGCGTGGGAAATAGCCTCTGGTTGCCGGGTACAGCGCAAGGATAATGTCGAATAATGCTTTGGAATCCACTGCAATAAATAATTTCGGATCCATGCTGCCAAAAACAAAGGTAGGGATTAGATGCAAGCATTTTTGTAGTTTTCTCCGTTCTCATTGATCAATTTCTGTCATGTATCCAGCGATTATCTGTAGATAAGTCTACTGAAACTGATCGTGAATTTATTGGTGTTTGATTCTAAGCTTGTTCCATAACTACCAAAAAACATCTACCCCAAAGATTTGCCAGCCAAGGGGAATCTGGTAATTAGGTTTGGAAAATAATGATCAGTCAGCATTGAAGGTCAGTTTAGGCTCACTTTTTAAGTTCACTTTTCGCCAAAACTGGTTCTAGACCTGTATGGATGTGCATGGAAAAATGACAGGCATACTTAGACATCTCCAGAGGTGAATCGTGATTACTAAAGATATTTTTCGCCGCCTACCCCGTATTACCAGTTCTTCTCATATCGAATGGATGGAGTGGATTTGTTTTGCAGGCTTTGACCAGTTCATTAATTCAATAGGTGCAACTAACACAAATGTGGCAGAACTTTTAGCAATACTGTTGAAACTCTTGAGTCGGATGCCAGTAGCCGGTCAGCGTAGTGCTATAGATAAGCAGGTGATATCTGCTTTACAGGCTTTTGCGGCCTGGACAATATTGTCTCCAGCTAATTTGTACCGCATCCGCATCGAGATCTGGACACCACTGAATATGTATCATCCCAATGCCAACATCGATTTCGACACCCTATTGCAGATGGGCATCCTGGAGATTATTGCACCTAAGTCTGCTGAGCGGCCAATTAATCTAATAGAAGGCTTTGATTGGCAAAAATATTCTGATGTTGAGTGGTATTTGCCTGATGTTGAGTTTCGGGCTAGTAAACATCCTTTCCAGCATTTTATTAAGAAAAAGCACCAATATTTACTGATTGGTAGCATCCGTGGCCATGAGGGCGCGCAAGAGTTCAAGCGTACCAATCTAGGTCTTTTGAAGCGTTGCTCCACGATTAAAGTCGGTGAAGCCCTGAAGCGTGCCGGAATCAGGCAACTTGCTGATATGCTCATTCTGCATCGATCGCTGCGAGATGCCATTACCAATAAACTGTTTAGTTCTAGCCACCCCCAAGAGGCCGATTATGTAAGGCTCCATAGCTTTTACCAGCAAGACTTAGTAACAAAGGCAGAGTCTTCTTGTAGTCTGGTCGAAACCAAGAAACGATTGGAAGAGCTTGGTTGCTGTGTGCGGAATTACGGCAATAGCCGCATGGTGTCGTTAAATGAGTTCACTGGAGGCCACAACTGCGAATTTATTCATCGGCTGAGTGCAGATAGCTATGGTGATACTTTTGATGAATTGATCGATCGAGAGCGTCAACAGCAAGCCCTGCAACTCAAAACCAAGGTGTATCAACAGCTTGATCACCTTCCCGGCATTCAGCTAGAAGCCTTATGCCTTAATGCTTTGGGATACAACGACAGTCAAGTAGCTGAATATCAACAAGTCTCAGCTTCTACGGTCAAAAGACGACGGGGGCGCATTATTTGTCAAATTATTGATGTTTCGGTGCGTAGTAAAAAGTTCAAGGCAATTGATGCGGCTTACCTGCAAGTAGTCGAAGATTACTTTATCCCAGAGATTATTGCTATCAGTCGCGCTCAACTCCGTAGATCTAGAAATATGCTGAAAGCTATAGATCTGGTCATTGCTGCCATCAATAACAAGTGGAACCTCAGCTTATGTGTCAACGCTTGTTTACAGAAAGCTTTGCAGCAGATGTTCGAGCAAGAAGGGGTGGCTTAAAGTTGCAGGCCACATAGCTGCTGAGCTGTGTGGCTAATATCAATTTGTTTGGGTTCACTTTTAGGTTCACTTTTGCCAAAACTGACTCTAGCTATTTTAGGATACATTTGAAAAAATGAGCTTGTACCTGTATAAAGTAAATTTATGACTATGAAAATCAAGCGAGTGGCGATCGTTGGTGGTACTCATGGCAATGAATTAACCGGAGTGATGTTAGTCAAGAAATTCTTACGCTGTACCCAGTTGGTAAAGCGGCAGAGTTTTGAAACAGTTTGTTTACTCGCTAATCCGCGGGCGATCGATCTGACTTGCCGTTATATTGATCGAGATTTGAATCGCTGCTTCGATCGGCATGATTTGGCTAATCCAGCCTTGACTGGGTATGAGAATATCTTGGCTAAACAGCTCTTTGCTCGTTATGGAGCCAGTGGCACGGAGCCACTAGATGTCATCTTCGATCTGCATAGTACCACTGCTAATATGGGCACAACAATTATACCAATTAGCAATAGTCCGGCTAATCTCCAGTTGGCAGCTTACCTGAGTAACCTAAAACCGACTATTCGCATCTATCTGGGCTTACACAGTGCGCAAAATTCTCCGATGCTGCGATCAATGGCTCCTTTAGGCTGCACGATCGAGGTAGGGCCAATTTCTCAAGGCGTGGTGAATGCCAGCATTCTCCAAAATGCCGAGCGGTTGGTTTTGGCGGCGCTGGACTACGTAGATAATTTAAATCAAGGGGTGCCAATGACTATACCGACAACGGTTAATGTGTACCGGGCGATCGAGGCGATCAATTACCCCAGAAATGGCCAGAATGAGCTGATGGCCATAATTCACCCTGATCGACAAAGTCAAGACTATCAGCCTATGTCACCGAAAGATCCACTGTTTGTAAATCTACAAGGAAAAACCATTTACTATCAAGATGAGCAGACTGTTTTTCCTGTATTCATCAATGAAGCCGCTTACTATGAAAAAGGGATTGCAATGGTTCTTACTAAGCCGCAAATAGTAGCAACTGATTGTTATTAGTTTAA
>JANOXZ010000512.1:0-8207 GCA_031418695.1 Synechococcales cyanobacterium VAR_35_metabat_10 | reverse complement strand
TGTGGCCGAAGCCCCATTTGCCCTACCACTGTGGTCGCGCGTCAGTAAAGATAAATCACCATTGATTGCCTTGATGGGTTTGAACCTGAATGGCGGTAGTGTGGGTATGAGTAAGAAGCTTTGGGACAAGGGGATGCGACCCAGCACCAAGTTTAATTACCGCCGGGAGTATAGTGAGCTGTACAACGGCTATATGCGTGGGCGCAAGAATGTGGCCAAGGAGCCAGATAAGAACAATAAGGACAAAGATAAAAACGAAAAGGATAAGGAAAAAGACACTGGCCTGCCGATTTTTGCGATCGATCACCCAGCGAGCATGTCGCACTATTTGGCGCGCTATTGGTTGGCCACCATGCAACTGGCTCCTGATCGATCATTTAAATTCCAGGTAATGAATGAAAAAGACCTGCGAGCAGGTTTGCAGTCGGGCAAAGTAGAAGCATATATCACAGAGGAATCTGTGCAGCAGCAGCTTATTAAGGCCAAGCTAGGCTTTACTAGCTATGTAAACCGGGATATTTGGCGCGGGCATCCCGATAAGATTTTGACTACCACAGCGGCCTGGGCAAAACAAAACCCGATCGGTACTAAGGCGTTGATTGCTTCGGTGTTGGCGGCTTGTCAGTTCTGTGATTTGGAGCGTTTCCGTAAGGAAGAAGAAAAGACTCCAATTAATTTGGCACAGCAGTTGGTGAAGCCTGAGTATCTTCCTGGAGCTGATGCTAAGAGTGTGAAGGCTCTGTTGACTGGCACTTATCAATATGAGGCGATCGATGCTAAACAGCCGATCACAGTGCCAATGACTGATTTTAATATTTTTCATTATGTGGATAAAACGACTTATTTGAACGAACCCAATCACGCTAACTTTTTATGGAAGTCTCATGCGGTGTGGGTGCTGACCCAAATGGTGCGCTGGGGTCAACTCAACTTGGCTGAGTATCCCAAAAATGCTGAGGATATGATCAACGCTGCCTATGGGATGGATGCTTACAAAGAAGTCGCTAAGGCGGTGGGGTTGGGTATTCCTCAAGAAGCATCACGCAAAGAGGATAAAACGGTTTTCATTGATAAAATGCTTTTTGACCCTGGGCAGCCAGTGAGCTACATCAACGGTTTTGATCTGCGTGCCAGACTTGAAAAGGATGAGGATTTAACCTGATTACTGCTGCTTATTTGCACATTCCTTTTTGTCGTCGCCGCTGCTATTACTGTGATTTTCCGGTGTATGTGGTGGGCGATCGGCGGCGGGGAGAGAATTCGCAGATGGTGCAGACCTATGTGGAGGTTTTGTGTCGGGAGATTGGGTTGGTGAATCTTCAGGGAACTTTGGTAGGCACCGAGCCGAGGGGGGTCAATGAAGACCCTCAACCCCTAGCCCCCTCTCCCAAGACGGGAGAGGGGGGATCGGAGCACAAATCTGGTTCTTCTTTATTGCAAACGGTGTTTTTTGGGGGGGGAACTCCTTCGTTGCTTAGTCCGGCGCAGTTGGTGCAGATTTTGGAGACGCTTGATCGACACATCGAAATCTCTCCAAATGCGGAGATTTCAATGGAGATTGATCCGGGGACTTTTGATCTTGAGCAGCTCGAAGCTTATGCTGCTGCCGGAGTTAACCGGGTGAGTATGGGGGTGCAGGCTTGGCAGGATGAGCTGTTGCAGCTCTGTGGTAGATCGCATAATGTGGCGGATATTGAGAGGTCGATCAAAATCATTCAGCAGTCTTCTTTGACTAACTGGAGTTTGGATTTGATTTCGGGTTTGCCTCAGCAGACAATGGAAATGTGGCAGGAGTCTTTGGCGCGATCGATCGAGGTGAATCCTAGTCATATTTCGGTTTATGACCTGATTGTGGAGGCTCAAACTCCGTTTGCCAAGCAGTACAAGCCAGACTGTTTGCCTTTGCCTAGTGATGAGACTACGGCGCAGATGTACCGGGAGGCGCAGATGGCTTTAACGGCGGTGGGTTATCAGCATTATGAAATTTCTAATTATGCGCGGTTTTCTTCTGGAGATGTGGCACCATCATTGATGACCTGTCGGCATAATCAGGTTTATTGGCGCAATGATGCTTACTATGCTTTTGGTATGGGGGCGGCCAGTTATATAGCGGGGACGCGGTTTACTCGGCCTCGGTATACTCAAGATTATTTTGATTGGGTGGCGGCGGGGGCAGTTTATCCGATCGAGGTGCTGGGGACTGTGGAGCGATTTTTGGAGACTTTGATGTTGGGGTTGCGGACTGGGGATGGTTTGCAGATTTCCAGATTGGTTGATGAATTTGGGGTGGATTTGTGGCTAGATGCCCGAGGCCGACTAGAGAAATATTGTCCTCATTGGGTGGTGATGGATGCTGAACATCTTCGACTCACTGATCCAGAGGGCTTTTTGTACTCTAATACTGTTTTGGCAGATTTGTTTGAAATCGATGAAGACTAGAGCCAAGTGCGTGGCCGAATCCGGTTAGCCCGATCAACCAATGCAACTCTTTCTTCGCCACTACTGAGTTTTGCCATCGATCGCAAAACGGCTTCCAACTCTTGGCGAGTACTTTTTTCCTCATGTAACCAAGGTGGCAATGGATGACCAGCCGGTAAAATAGCCCCAGCTTGTTTCACTTCTATTGCCCGTTGTAAAATCTGCTCCGACAACTGACAGCGCTCCAACTCACTAATTGGCATTCCTGGTAAAATCTCCCTAGCTGTCTGTAAATCATTTAAACTAGGTGCTCCATAGTCTTGGCCAATCATTAAATTCACCGCCTCTACTCTGGACTTAGAAAACAGGCTAGCCGTTTGGGGAATTAAGCTCAGTGCCTGCACCGCCTCCGATCGCTTTTGACCAGCATATAGACAGCGTGCCAAGCCAAATACCGCCGTATGATAGCCCGGATCAATCTGACAGACCCGCTGATACAAACGGTTGGCCACTGCATGGTCTCCATTTAGCTCCATCGCCATGGCCAAAGCTAATTTGGGTGCAACTTCACCAGGTAAATCGGCATAGACAAAATTAAAACAGTCGATCGCTAATTGATAGTTCTGGTGGGCGAGAGCTGTGCGGCCACGATACCAGGGCACTCGCCAATCCCAAGGATCGACTTGTTCGATTTCTTGGAGATGCTTATCAGTTTCTTTAAAGTCGATGTAGCCTAGGTCTGCCTCAGTTTTTGCCAAACGCAGCTTGGCCTCGATCGATTTTGGATATTTTTTGACAAGTTCTTTGCAGATTTTATGTTGTTGATGGATATCACCATTGACATTCATCAAATCTTGAAATGCTGGATCACTCGGGAGCATTTGGTGCAGGGGCAAATGCTGGTAATCTGGCAACACTCTGGCTAACAGCTCATCAATATGACTATTCGCCATCAGATCACCAGCAAATAACTGACTTTTAAACGGCTGTGACTTTTGGGTATCTAGTGCTACGGCCTCATGTAAAACTCCTAAAAGCTGGGAAGCCATTTCTTCGGCAGTTTGAAACCGATCGTCGGGATGCTCAGCAGTAGCCTTCATCAGCCAGCGATAGAGCGATTCGTATTTAATAAATACCGGCAAGTCTCCTGGTAATGTGTAGCGATTATTGCTACTAAAATCGGGAATAGTAGTTACGAGGATTGCCAAAGTTCTAGCGATCGTAAATAAATCGGTAGTAACTGTTGGACCCCCTCCAGCTTCGGGGGCACTATAGCCAACTGTGCCATAAATATCGCCATCTTGATCCTCAATGCGCCGCACCCCACCCATATCAATCAGCTTCACATCACTGCCTTCGAGCATAATATTGTCGGGCTTAAAATCGCAGTACACCAATCCCTGCTGATGCAAGTAACCAAAAGCTCCCAAGATCCGGTGAATATAGGCGATCGCCTCTGGTACTGGTAATGCTCCTCGGTTTTTGCGTAGCTCTTTGAGGGTTTGGCCACCCACATATTCCATAATAATTAGGCCAGTATCTTGGTGATTGACAAAGTTATAGATCCCCACAATATTGGGGTGCTTTACCGCTGCCAAAAACTGCTTTTCGGCCACCGCCACCGCTGCACTGGCCTGATCAGCGGTATTAAGCAACCCTTTTAAAACTACATAGCGAGAGAGTACTCGATCGAACCCCAAATAAATCCAGCCCAACCCCCCGTAGGCGATCGCTCCTCGCACTTCATATTGGCCAGATACTAAATCTCCGGGAACTAAAGCGGCAATAAAAGAAAACTTTTGGCCGCACTTATTACAAAAGCCTGTTTCACGGCTGAGGGTAGCATTACACTTACTACAAAACCGCTTATTCTCAGGCACCACTGCCTTGGCTAAGATCAATTTTTCTGGGTCAGCCGAAGGCAATTCATTAATGGTCACTAAACCGGCACCTAAGACCCGTCCGCGACTGGTGGTAGTACCGCTGGCGCTGGGTCGGGAACCGTGAGTCCGCCGTGAAGCTGTAGAAACTCGACTGACTGGCATTGGCACCGATAAGGCATTCACCGGTGTATTGGTGGCGCTGATGCTACTGGGCAGAGGCGCTGATAGCACGATTCCTTTGACCGCTGCGTGACCACAAAGATTGCAGTAGTCGTCTTCGATCGATCCAGCACAACCAGAACGTTGACATTTAAGGTCAGTCATATTCAATCTTCCTATTCAGAATCGCTATTCAGCCGCCGTTCATATTGCACCACCAAATCAGCCGCTACATCAATGGGTGTAGGGCGGCGATGTAACAAAGCCTCGGCCTGTTGAGCAATATTAGTTAATATGGGATCTTCTGATCGACTTTTAGCTACTGCCTTAGATTTTAACGCTAGCAATCGCCCGCGTAATTCTAGGCGGAGCTGTAGTCTACCACGCTGATAGTCTAGGGTATCTTGGGTTGCTTGTCGGATCTGACCAGCTTTTACTAACCAATTTTGCAGGGCGATCGCCACGGTCTGCACCGATCCCTGACCAAACTTGGTTTCTAGATTTTTTAACCAGTCAGCCAAAGTGGTGATTTCTGCAGGACTTATGAGCTTTTGACCAGTCTCACCGCATTTATCGATGGCTTCTTGATAAGTAGTACTGGTCATTAAATGCAGCGCCTGGATTTCTTGTAAGCTGTGGCGGGCAGTCTGTAAATCTTGCGCCAGATTCTGTTCAGCTCGTTCAATTTCGGTAAAAGTGGCCACTGCTGATTGGAACAAACTGGTCATGATTGCTAATAGCCGATCGAGCGAAAGCATTTCTCCAGCTACCAACGGTGAAACCAGGCTGCGCTGTGCCAAAGGCACCTGTTGCTGGTTCATGACAATCCATTCATTGGTTAGTAAGTTCTCAATTTTGGCCAGCAGATCGTCTTTGGCTCCAAAAGCTCCAGCCTGTTTGCGTAGATCTTTCGCTTGATCTAGAGCATCTCGTAGTAATTCAAAGTATTCAAATAGCCGATCGACTTGATCGATCGCTTCATTAACTTGCTGCTGCATGGGACTGGGTAACTGTTGGCGCATCAAAGCATCACTCAGCCGCTGATAGGCTGACAGTTCATAGAGTTCCAGCAGGTTTTGGCTCACCATTGCGGCTTTTTGCTGCCACTCGTTCAATAGTTTATCGATGCGATCGAAGTTCAAGGTATTTCTCGGATATTTCTTTGGCGCTTGTTTTACCGATTTTAACTGAATTAATCAAATTCTTTATTTGGCTGACTGCTGTGCAAGCCATTGACGAACCCAATTGAGATCGCTTTCAGCTAAAGCTGGGATGGGCGGCTGCGAATAATCAATTACGAAGCCATAGCCCGATCGATCATAAATGCCATCCAGCAGCGATCGTAAGTCAACTCGTGGGCAGTTATCTTCGGCTCTCAATGGCAGCGGAAAACAGGGAATCAAATCTTGTAAATTGAAATCATAAAGATCTGCCTGAGGACGTTTTTCTTCAGCGCTGACCAAGATGCGATAGTGGGTTTGGGTATCTTGTTCGGCCATGGGTTGCCCCTGACGTAACAAATCAATTTCGACCATGTTGCTAGAGCTATTAAATACCATCGCCCGTTTGTTTTCGTAATCAATGCGACCTTTGCCCGGTCGTTTATTTACTGGTGACAATACTTCAATGACGGTGATTACTTGGCTGGTGGCAATTTCACGTATTTCTAGGTAGCTCTGTCGAACGGTTTCGGGGTAGGACAATGTGACCGATCGGGGTTGGGTGTAGGGTTCTGAGACTGCTACATTGCCTGTTGCTATTGGTTTAGATCCAGCCTGCCGAATAGTGACATCGGGCACTCCAATTAAAATTGAGTCTTCGCTTTCTACCTGATAAATTCTTTCTTCGATCAAAATTTGATACTTTGGCAATAATTGAGGTGCCAGTACATCGGCGATCGCTGTAATCAACCGATGATGAATATTTGTCCAAGCGCTGGGATGTTCGAGGTAGGGATCCATTCCAGGAAACGGTGAGGGCATGGGAAACCTGCTGGGAGTTTTTCTAATTGTATCGTAGGCAATTGGATTTCATCAAATGGCATATTTGCGACCAGTCTCAAGCCCAAATCCATTAGGACCGACCAACAAAATCTCTGCACTTCTGTACTTGATAGCATGTAGAGTTTAGATGTATCGTTTTGTATCTCGATCTTTCGGTAGAAGATTTTGCCGTTGGCTAGACGCAATACTCCAGAAACCTTAGCGAAAACTGAATCATCTAATTCCTTCAGGCGATCGACAAAATTATCGCGTCCAGGTAATTGTGATAGAGTCTCGATCGTATATTCAACCTGAGCTTTCACCCACTGTTGTACTGTCAGATCGTCAAAGTCTTCCATGTAGCGATAGTTATTAACTACATATACCCCAAAGTAGTTGTCAGTAACTGGCTAGATGGGTACAATGGGTTGTTGTTTATTTCAGTCATACTAAAAATACTGTGAAGCTCATTCAGGTAACTTGATTCTGAACACTGACAGATAATCTCGGAGTACCGCCTTCCCAACAATTCCCTACAGCATAAATACTGGTTATGCCGACGGGTTCAGTATAACCCCCTTAAATTAGGTGCATACACCGACATTTGTCCGCATATACCCTGGAAAACGGGGGAATAGCCCGATGTTTGTCTGCATAACACCCCAAATTGGGCGTTTAGACTGAATCATTTTCAGTTTAAATGCTCTGGCCCGATCAAGGAATAATTCCCTAACATTTTGTAACAATCTTCATGAAAATCTCGCTATTTGCGGATCGTACTCATTAAGCTCGAAGTTCAAACCATCATCAATCACTGGATACCTCAATCCCTTATTTCTCGTTGCTCATTCACCATTAGGTGAGAGCCGGGTAATTCAAGCTAAGTTAGAATAAGCACAGCTCTTCATTCACTTTGCCGCGATGCTGACTCCTAAACTTTCTTTGACCGGCTTGAACGCCGATCGCTTTCGTCATCCTTTTGATCGAGAAGCCACCACTAATCTTAAACAGTTGCCAGGATTAGATTTTTTGGTACGCAGCTTGCTCGGACCAATGGTGGAAGACACCATGTACATGAACAATATTGCTTCTAGTGTGCAGCTCAGTGAACAGCAGCTTCCAGATATTTATCAGCTACTAGTGGAAGCCAGCCGTATTTTGGATTTAGAAACTCCTCAGCTCTATTTAAAGCAGCATCCGGCTCCTAATGCTTACACCATGGCCATGCGGGGCAAAAAGCCTTTTGTGGTGGTGCATACCTCTTTGGTGGATTTGCTGACTCCGGCTGAATTGCAAGCTGTGCTTGCCCATGAGTTGGGACATTTGAAATGTGAGCATGGAGTCTATCTGACCCTGGCGAACATTATGATTCTAACGGCTGGTAGTTTGATTCCTGGGTTGGGGCAGTCGATTCAGCAGCAAATGCTGCAGTGGTTGCGCTGTGCAGAGTTTTCTTGCGATCGGGCAGCTCTTTTGGTAGTTCAAGATCCCAAAGTAGTCGCTAGTGTTTTAATGAAGCTTTCGGGTGGTTCACCGATTTTGGCTCCGTTGTTGAACGTAGAAGCCTTTTTGGCACAGGCTAGAGCCTATGAAGAAGTGAGTGCTTCGGAGATGGGCAAAGCTATCCGGACAGCTCAGACTGCCCAGCTCAGTCATCCGGTTCCGGTTTTACGGGCGAAGGAGATCGATCGATGGTCAGAAACAAATGAATATTATTCCTTGCTAAAAAGTCCAAGTACTGGTTATAATGGCAAAGCTATGAGTG
>JANOXZ010000511.1:0-2981 GCA_031418695.1 Synechococcales cyanobacterium VAR_35_metabat_10 | reverse complement strand
ATTCAATCTTATCATTCAAACTCACATCAAACAAGAAAAGAGGTCCTATGAGAACCACTGAATTATTAAATACTATTAAAATGATTGAACCGTATAAGTTTAGCTGTTTTCGATCTTTGCTTATATGATTTTAGTTTATTTAGGCTAGCTCACGTTTTTACAAATATTTTGTTTAGTGTTTTTAAGAATCTTCAGTTTTTAATTACTTATTCTAGATTTATAAAATCACTTTGACATATCACTACTTAAACTTAAAAATCTCTCGGTGGCAGTGATCGAGATCACTTTTGCAATTTCAAGTGATGATGTTGCTGCTGGAGAGGGAGCATTGCAAACATGAATGGAGTTTTTACCATTCATAATCAGAAAATCATCAACTAATTGCCCATTACTCTTTAGCGCTTGGGCACGAACTCCAGAATGAGTTGGAATCAAGTCATCCTCCTCGACTTCTGGAATTAATCGTTGCAAGCTCTTAACGAAGGCAGCTTTACTAATCGAACGAATGATTTCGCGAATACCTTCATCAGAGTGTCTCAATGCTAACTTCCAAAATCCCGGATACGCAATAGTCTCTACAAAATCTTTTATATCGAAGTCAGTTTTTTTATACCCTTCACGCTTAAAGCTCAAGACCGCATTCGGTCCAGCATGAACAGACCCGTCAATCATTCGGGTAAAATGAACGCCCAAAAACGGAAAACTTGGATTCGGTACTGGGTAAATAAGATTTTTAACAAGGTAACGTTTTTCTGGTTTGAGTTCGTAGTACTCACCTCTAAAAGGAACAATTTTAGCTTGCGGATCGACTCCTTCAAGTTTTGCAATGCGATCGCTATGGAGTCCTGCACAGTTAATCAAAAATCGAGCGTCAAATGTTCCACGATTGGTTTCAAGAAGTTGACCATTTGCGGTATCAAGAATATTCTCAACTTTCGTGTTCAGAAAGAGATCTCCTCCTTTCTCTCTAATCAAATCAGCAAACTTTTGACAAACCTGTTGATAGTTGACAATGCCAGTAGATAGCACGTGAACTCCAGCGAGGCACTGGACATGGGGTTCAATATTCTGAACCTGTTCGGCAATTAATCTAGAAACTTAGATACCATTTTCTACCCCACGCTGGTAGAGTTTTTCCAACTGCAATAACTCTTTTGGCTCGGTAGCGACAATTACTTTGCCACATATTTCATAATCAATATGGTGAAGTTTACAAAACTGAGCCATGGACTTACAACCTTCACGGCAGAGTTTAGCTTTTAGACTTTTTGGCTTATAGTAAATGCCAGAATGAATCACTCCGCTATTGTGTCCAGTCTGGTGGTGCGCCCAATAGCTCTCCTTTTCAAAAACCGCAATGCTGACGCCTGGATGGCTATCACATAGTGACATCGCCACAGACAGTCCGATAATACCGCCTCCAATCACAGCAAAATCATACATATGTATTTACCCTCTGCTAGCATTTGTTGACACATTGTCTAAAGTAAAGGCGGGGAGCTTAGTGATGCAGAAAACTCAAAGTAGCTGAAAGCCTTAGAAGACAGTGACCTTGGCAAATTCAATACGATTATTCATGGCATCTTGTTTCTTGAGAGATGCATAAGCGGGAGGGGGGTTACATCGTGGCAAATGCCTAAACGGTGGCAGTGGTAATCTTTGATAGCAAAGCTGATTAATACGTCGCAGCCCAATTTGGAGAAAGCTTAACCCCCTGTGAGCATGCCAATCAATGGACTTTAGAGCGCCTTGAGCGACGTGCTGAACTGCTACGGAAATAGCAATGATGGTCGCAGCAGCCAGTAACATCAAGAGTCGGCTTAGCGCATCCGCATCTCTGAGTTTAGAGCGAGGAAGCTCAAAGGCCGCAGACTTGTAATCCTTGAAATGGGGTTCAATGCCCCCAAAACGTTGACCATAAAGGGCAAAAGTTTGCACAGAAGGTGATGTATCTGTAATCACAGCCCAAGCCTCCTGAGCCATCGACAAACGAGCAGTCGCCAAATGGCATTGGATATCCTCAAGAATTCTGACATTGGTAAATAGAAAGGCTTGTTCAGGCTCCGGCAGCAGGTCAGCAACCGACGCGGTTTGAGCATTGGACAACGTGATCTTCAAATCCGATTTAGCGCGAATGGCCCAAGACCATTGATGGGAGCGTAACCAACGAATCAATTCACCATGCTCAAACCCACGGTCAGCCAATAGAGTGATTTGACAATTGGGGGGCAAAACCGCTTCAGCCGCATCCAACACGGAACAATAGTCTGCAAAGGCAACGGTTGCACTGCCATGTTTCATCACCTTTTGAGCCAGAGGAAAAGAACGGCCTCCCCAAGCCAGACAAACCTCTATGAGACAATACTCGTCCCACAGCATGCTTGTATCCAGGGTTAGTATCATCGCCATTCCAGCCCACGCTTTAAGGAATTGCACCAGTAAAGGAGTGTAGAACGTTTCGCAGGTGATCTTGGGATTATGAACAAAGTAGCTCAGGCGTTCAAGGTGACTACGCGCATGACATGAGCGATGACTCAAATAAGTTAGCCAATGGCTTAAGCACCCACTTTGAGCTTGGAGGATTGCGGCGATGTTTTCAGCAAACACTGTGAGGTGTCGTTTATCTTTGGGTGTAATCCATTGACTCAGTTGAGTTTGCAGTTGACGATAGAGATGAGGGGTTGTCATGTGATTGTTCTGAGTTGGGGAACTTAAGCATCACATTGAATGCCCCTCTCTGTCACCTTTGAAAGTTTTGATTATCCCCTGCTGGCAAGGTGTTCAAGACTTTTCTGCACCACCAAGGCCGCTGAGCTTTCGATTGATGCCGCATTTCAGGCTGATATTACCAGGGAGGCGATCGCTAAGATTTTAAAAGTGGGGGCAAGATTACGCAGGATGCGATCGCGTCTCTTGCTGATGTGTCCCAGGGGTGGATCAGCAAATTCTTCGCGGGGATGGGCGGTTGGCGGGTCTGGAGG
>JANOXZ010000510.1:0-7557 GCA_031418695.1 Synechococcales cyanobacterium VAR_35_metabat_10 | reverse complement strand
GGTGGTTATGGAATACATGACCGTAAAGTTGGTGATGGCTGTTCGGACAGAAATTGCAAATCAAAAACCCCAGTTACTATTGTCCTACGCCTTAATGAAGGCTCAATCTAAAGATTATGTGCGAGCCAGCCAAATTCGTTTGATTCTTCAGCCTTTGATGGCTTTGCTCTGTTCCGATTTGGGCGGACAGGCAGCATTAATTCAAGCCTGTCGGCAAATATTGTTGGGGCTAGCAATGCAAACAACATCAGCAGTCAGCTATGGAGCCGGAAATTGTCTGAATTTGCTCTGTTTAATGTCCGCCGATTTGACCGGGTTAGACTTGGCCGGTTTGAGTATTCGTCAAGCCGATTTACGCGATGTAGCATTGTCTAAGGTGAATTTCACTGGTGCTAACCTCAGCACTACCCTATTTACCGAGTCGATCGGAGATATTTATAAAGTTGTCATTAGCCCAGACGATCGACTGGTAGCCAAAGGTGGCAGTGATGGAAAGTTAGTGATTTGGGAAATCAGCAGTGGCCAGAGTTTGCTGAATATCAAAGCTCATGATGGCCATTTAGTTGGATTGGTGTTTACCAAAGATAGTAAGCAACTGATTAGCTCTAGCTTCGATCGCACTATTAAAATCTGGGATGTTGAGAGTGGTGCTTGCCTGCAATCTTGGCCGTTGGCCGCGCCGGTATATCGCATCGCCCTGAGTCCTGATGGTAAAACCCTAGCTAGTAGCAGTAACTGTGGTGATATTTTATTGTGGGAGGTAGCTACAGGTAAACTTTTGACAAGCTTAGTTGGTCATAGTTTGACAGTGGTGGATGTAGATTTTCAGCTTCAAGGACAACTATTAGTCAGCAGTAGTTTCGACTCCACCATTAAAATCTGGGATTTAGCTACTGGGGAATGTCTCAAGACCCTGGTTGGTCATAGTCAAATTGTTTCTTGTGTAAACTTTAATGCTTTAGGGACAGAGTTAGTTAGTAGTGGTTTAGATACTTCCATTAAAATTTGGGATGTGGCATCGGGGGAATGTTTGCAAACTATTCAGGAGCATTCTCGAACAGTTATCGATGTGCTTTTTACCCCTGATGGGCAACAGATCATTAGTGGTAGCCAAGATTTGACAGTGCGGATTTGGGACAGAGTGAAATCTCAGGATTGGCAATGTAGCAAGGTGTTACGGGGACATGAAAATAATATCTGGTCGATCGCCTTAAATTCTAAAGGCACAATTTTAGTTACTAGTGATCAAAGTGGTGTTTTAAAATTTTGGGATGTAGCCTCGGGTCAATGTGTCAAAACCTTCAGTAGTATACCTAAAGCCGTGCGGGCATTGGCTTTTCATCCTCAAAAAAATCTATTAGCCAGCAGTAGCGAAGATCGCCAAATTCGGCTGTGGGATTTAGATAGTCATCAGTGCTTACATACAATTCCGGCACACCGCATGGCTGTGTGGCAAATTGCTTTTTCGCCTGACGGTAATTTGTTAGCTAGTTGTGGGATGGATGGATTAGTGAAGCTATGGGATGTGCTAGAAGATAACAGTCTACAGGAACATTCACCGCCCATTTTTGCTTGCCCTGGATTTGTGATTACTATTGCTTTTCATCCCCAAGCTAATGTTTTGGCTAGTGGTGGTGTAGATATTTTTGGTTTATGGAATTATCAAACGAAAAAGATCTTGCATCAAACAGCGCAAGCTGAGTTAGGTGATTTGACTTTTCATCCTTCAGGTAAATATATAGCAACAGCCTGTCACAAACCCGATATTAAAGTTTGGGATGTGGAAACATCAGAATGCTACAGAGTTTTGCAGGGACATGATAGCGAAAACTGGACAGTGGCTTTTAATCCTCAAGGGAATTTATTGGCCAGTGGTGGCGAAGATAACTCGGTGCGTCTGTGGGATTTTGAAGCGGGGGAATGTCGGCAGGTGTTGACTGGTCATACGGCGGCGATCGCCTGCGTAGCCTTTAGTCCCGATGGTTTATATCTAGCCAGTGGCAGTAAAGATTACACCATTCGGATTTGGCAGGTAAATACAGGGGAGTGCATCAGAGTTTTGACTAATCACACCGATTTAGTGAATTTTGTAGTTTTCCATCCAGATGCCGATAGCTCCGCTTGCGCCGAAGGCGATCGAATTCTATTAGCTAGCTGTAGCCACGATGAAACTATTCGCCTCTGGGACACCGATTTTTGGATCTGCATTAAGGTGCTGCGTCCCCAACGTATTTATGAGGGGATGAATATTACAAAGGTGACAGGTATTACAGCGTCACAAATTGACGCCTTAGAGAGTTTGGGTGCCATTAGTAAATAGAGACAGGAGAGAACCAAAAGGATGATCGCTAGTACCCGCCGGAGCCACCACAAACATGTGTCCCAGCAAATCAGCAGGCAAAGCACCACTGACCACTACAAACGGCAGCGATTTAAATTCGCGCTCAGCCGTATCCGAATTCATGATTGATGTAGGTAGATTGGGGCGAGCAATAGTCATGATTTATTTATGGAGATATTTACTACAGAATTGTCGATCGGCGATCGCTGCCTGAGGATTAGTCTGGAGATAGTCCGACAACCAATCGCAGGTATCAGCTAGCGATGCCTGGAGAGTCAGATTCTGCACATTATGCAGATCTACCAGCACCAACTGGTTATCAAAACCACCCGAAGCCAGCATTGCGCCATCAGGACTAAAAGCCAAGCTAGTAACAGCCGCAGTATGCTTATCTATTTTTTGGACTTCTTTGCCCTGCAAATTCCACAGCCGCACACTTTTATCGGTACTAGCCGAAGCCAGCAATTGACCATCGGGGCTAAATCCTACGTCATTTACTGCTCCAGAGTGTCCAACAAATTTCTGGATTTCTTTGCCCTGCAAATTCCATTGGCGCATAGTTCGATCGACACTACCCGAAACAATCATTTGGTCATCAGGACTGAAGCTCACATCGGTTACTTCTCCTTCATGCCCCACCAATGTCTGTAAAAGCTGTCCAGACTTAGTCCAAAGTTTAATACTGTGATCAACACTACCCGAAACCAAATATTCCCCATCATGACTAAATTGCACTGCATTCACCGCAGCGGAGTGTCCTGGAAAAGTATGTAGTTTTTTACCCTGTAGCGACCATAAATCAAAAGTGTTATCAACACCAGCCGCAACAATACTTTGACCATTCGGACTAAAACTAGTCCTGAGCCTACTCACACCCGGAATCACCCCGGTTTTTTTGCCATCTTGCCACAGCACAATCTGACCATCCCACATTACCGCAGCTAATGTTTGGTCATCAGGACTAAAAACTGTACTCCAAACTGCATAGTTCTTGCTCTCCCCGTCTGGTTCCAGAGTCTTTAAAGCTTTTCCTGTACTACTCCAGAGTTTAATTGTTCGATCCCAACTGGTAGTAGCGATCGTCTGTCCATTGTGACTAAAATTCAGGTCAGTAATTTGGGCATTGTGAGCAGCAATTACTTGAGATTCTGCGGCTCGATCGGCCACTTGCCATACCTTAACACTATGATCCCAACTAGCCAACAATAAATACTTACCATCTGGGCTAAAGTTCAGCCGTGATACTTGAGAGCTAGTCTTAAAAATCCTGGGCTGTCGATCAGCTAAATTCCACAATCTCACTGTATTATCAGAACTCGCTGCCGCTAGAGTTTGACCATCTGGACTCCAGCGTAAATCCCAAAGTTGCACACCAGCCACTTCAAAAGTTTGAATTTCTTTACCCGTAATAGTCCAAAGTCGGACAGTGCTATCGTTACTAGCCGAAGCCAAGTGCTTCCCATCTGCGCTAAAAAGTACCTCTGTCACCATATCTTGATGGCCTGAAATAGTTTTGAGTTCTTGGCCAGTTAAACTCCAGAGCTTAATAAGTTTATCAGCTCCTCCAGAAGCAATTGTCTGTCCATCGGGGCTAAAGCGCAGACCCCATACCCAGCCCTGATGAGCTTTAAAGCTTTGTAATTGTTTACCGTTAACATCCCAAAGTTTAATTAGTCCATCTACACCCGAAGAAGCCAGCATTTTACTATCAGGACTAAAAACTACTTCGCCAACTACTCCTTTATGACCAGTGAGAGTATGGAGTTCGGTTCCGTCTGTGCTCCACAGCTTGACCGTTTGGTCAGAACTAGCCGAAGCCAGCATTTTACCATCAGGGCTAAAAACTACATTCCATAATTCGGCACTGTGCCCTTTCAGCGTTTTAAATTCTTGACCATTGGGGTGCCAAAGCTTAATATTGCCATCCCAACTAGCCGAAGCAATCATTTGACCATCGGGGCTAAAAGTAGCTCCCATGACTGGTGCTGTATGGCCTTGCAACCGATTACGCTCTTTGACTGCCAACAGATTTTTTTGCAGATTACTTTTAATACTAAATTTCAACTCTGGTGGAGCTACGAACATAGAGCTTAGTCGGCGACCAGCTTGCAGACTAGAAATTAACGCCGTAAAAGGTTGAGAATTGGTGTTATAAAAATTAGTAGCAAAAGAATTCAGCGCAGTGATTTCACTAATAGTTGCCTGCCGAGCTTCTGTCAAAGATAAGCCAGATAAACCAATCAGTAAAAAGATTGACAATAGCGCCGCAGCCAAAGAGCGTTTTAAAATCAAACTCAATCGCTGCTCATTCAATAATTTAGTAGTGTAGCTTTCTAACGCTTGACTGGCATTCAAGAATTGATAGTCGTCATTACTCAGCTTTTTGTCACTAGCCCAGGTGAGAGCCGCTTGCAATGAGCTACCTCGAAGCAACCGCGATTCATCCAACCCATCAGCAGCCAACCAGATATTAATACACTCTGCATAAGGGCGTAGCTTAGCTAGTTCTTTTTCTAACCAAGCTTTACTAAAAATAATTTGATAGATGCGGTTATACACCTGTAAAACCGGAGCATTAGTCGCCGATTGCCTTTTCACAACCAGACCAGATAACAGCAACTCCATCTGCTCTGAATCATCGCCAAAATTAATTTCGCTGTTTTCATTAATTTGTCCATATAGCCCCAGTAGCCGACTAGATTGTTGTTTGTCTCGCAGCAATCGATCGCGAATAGTTTTGAGGTGCTCTGGCTCATCTTGACTTGCCCAGTTACTAATTACCCGGCTGTGGATTACTTCAGCCACCCAATCTGCTAAAGAACCAGATAAATCATCTTGATATCGCTGCAAATTAGTGGCGGGGTTATCCATTTCTTCTAACAAAATCTGACAAATCCGCTGGGTCAAAAAAGGCTGCCCACCTGTCCAACCGAGCACTTCTGCCAAAATATTTTGGGGACGCTCAAATTTCCCCTGTAGCCCCTGCATTAATGGTTCTGTCTCATGCAATTCAAAACCATCCAAAGAAATCGCTTTACCAATATTAAAGGGAGTGCGATTTTTATCGGTCATTAAATCTGCTGGAGTTGCTACTCCTAACAACACAAAAGTAATTCTTTGATAAGCAGGCTGGTCGGTGCGCTTGTTGTAGCACGATCGAATCCAAGCAAAAAAGTCATCCACCGAAAATGGCAGACCCAAAATGCTATCAATTTCGTCAATAAAAATCACCATATTTTGGCTGCTTTCTACTAACAAAATATCTTCTACAAACTTGCTTAGGCGCTTAATTGGTGACAAATACAAATTTTCTCGCCACCAATCACGTAAATTGATATTTAAACTAAAAGCACTGACCAAACTACTCAAAATGCTGGCATACCACTGTTCTGCTGTGATCTCTTGCGAGCCGATCGCCGTGATGTCAATCACGCCACAAGCAATGCCATCCTGATGTAGTCTGTGCATGGCCTGCACTCGCAGACTAGACTTACCCATTTGCCGAGAATTTAGCACATAGCAAAACATTCCCGCCTTTAACCCTTCATATAGCTCTAGATCAGCCCGCCGCTCTACGTAACAAGGCGATTTAACTGCAAGGCTGCCGCCAATTTGATAACTAAAGGTAGGATAGATGATAGACATAAACTTAGATCCGATCGCGAAAATACTGAATACATAACTGACAAGAAGGGCTGCCAATACCATTTTGGAAATGAATCAATCCCAAACTTTTTAACAAAAAACCTTGGGTTGAATCGATCTGGACTGGCTCTGAAGCTTTAATTACTTGGCTAAAAGCACTCAGTAAAGCAGGTTGCTGCTGTAAGTACCCCCACAGACGGCTTAGGCAATCACCATAAATATGGTTTGCAAAGCTAGAAGTGCTCACTAATTCTGTTAACGAAATTTCGTTGCGGGCAATAGAATATAAAGCTTGACGAATCAAGGAAGGATGACCACCGACATAATCCATCAGATAATCTACCGTAGAGTTGTTCCAATTTAACTGATGTCGCTGAGCTAATTCTAAAACTTGATTTGGGGTGAATTCTGGCAGATCTACTGACAATCCCACATTAAACGGAGACTGATTACTGTTGAGTGAAATATAGACTTCGGTAGAGTGAATCACAATAATCCGCAGCCTTTGCCAAGCTTCACTATTCTCATCGCCATACTTAGCTTTTTCGTGCATGGCGCGCAGCAGACCCAAAAAGTCTGAGGCAATTTTTTGATGCTTAAAAATACAGTCAATATCATCTAAGGCCATTACCAACGGTCGATCGATGCTAGCCAAAATACATTTTTCAAAGTAGCTAATGGCATTGTAATTATTACCAAAAATCTCGTCCCACTGTTCTTCTAAGCGATTTGGCAGCCCTAAACTTTGGCTCATGCAGGCACAAAACCATTTCAAAAACCGCTCTAAGCTCAAGAAAATGCAGTCATCTGCTAATCGCAAGCTTAAAGTTACCGTTATATAATCTTGCTCTCTAGCTTTGGAGAGGATTCTGGCCATGAGAGAGGTCTTGCCCGTCTCTTTGGGAGCTTTAATCCGAATCAAAGCCCCGGGTTCTTGAATTACTTCTTGGCAGAGCGATTCAAAAGGCTGTCGATCGACATAAAAAGATGATTTCAGTGGTACTTGCCCTTTCGGCAAATCTAATATTATACTTGTAGGCAGAGGTAATACAGGTGCTACTAAACTTTCAGCCAAGCTATTATCAAGATCTTCAAATTCATCTAAGTCGCTTTGAGGCTGCGAATAATCTAAAGGATCTAAGTTTAGCTGAAAGGTTTGAAAACAACGTCGTAAAGTATGTTTATCGACCCGCTCTTCACCAGCAAAAACTCTCATGATAGTATCGGGAGCTACACCCACCATATCGCTCAAGTCTTCTAGGGTCAGGCGCACTCCCCCGTTTTTCCTCGTTTCAACCTGAGACCTGGCCTCTTGTAGTTTTTGGAGTCCAACAGAGGTTAAGGTCACTCCTCGCTTGCGTTTGCGTTTCCGATAATCCATCTAAACAACTCCACCTACTCCAAAATAAAGTTAATTATAAGAAAATAAAATTCTAGCTAACTAGGTTGATTTGCAAGTTGTGGCGGTCGTAAACTCAACGACTATGCACTGAAAGTGCATAGGTTACGCGAGGGGCTGAAAGCCCCAGTTACTAGTTTGTTACCTGGTTCTCATTCCAGCATAAAGTTTT
>JANOXZ010000509.1:0-5775 GCA_031418695.1 Synechococcales cyanobacterium VAR_35_metabat_10 | reverse complement strand
GATTTTTGAATGTTTTTTAATGACGGATGAATCCGCCCCTACAATACGGTTTACTGGTTTGATTTTATGACTATTGATAATATGGCTGGATCGAAACTCCTTGCAAAACCCCTGTGGCAAAAAATCTTACTTTTGCTGTTGGTTCCTTTGGTGCTGGGAATTATGTGGTTGGCGACGGTGTTTACCAGTAATAAGCCGGTGGACTACGTAGATATTGTGGATCAGTTTAAGTATGGTTCTTTAGGAAGCGAGATTACTAATGGAATTCCTTACTGGATTTGGCAGGTGATGCCGGAGGTATTTGCAGATAAGTTGCCGGGGCAAGCACCAGATATTAAGCCTAGCTATAGTAATTTGGGGTTTATTCAGGAGCCAGGGAAGAAATTGCCGATCGGTTTTTCTGAGCGTCAGGTAATTATCAATCGAGTTGGTCTAAATTGTGCCACTTGTCATGTTGGTACTTTCCGAACCAACAAAGAATCGCCGCATCAGGTGGTGGCGGCGATGCCTTCAAATGTGGTGAATTTGCAGGGCTATATTGATTTTATATCTTCTGTGGTAGTCGATCCGCGCTTTAGCCCCGATCGCATGATGGCAGCGATTAATCGAGCTAGTGGGGGCTTGAATCCATTAGAAAGCTTGATTTATCGCTATGTAGCGATTCCCCAAACACGAGATGTGTTGATTCAGCAAGGAGCTAAGCTCAGCTTTCTGCATGGTCAACCTCAATGGGGACCGGGGCGAGTGGATACTTTTAACCCCTATAAATCTATCCAGTTCAATTTCCCGATGGATAAGTTAGACCCCAAAGAATTAATTGGCACCGCAGATTTTCCGGCAGTGTGGAACCAAAAGCCCCGTGCGGGATTACAGCTCCATTGGGATGGCGACAATAGCTCTGTGGATGAACGAAATAAGAGTGCTTCCTTGGGAGCGGGAGTGACTCCTACCACGATCGATTTACCCCGAGTTCAACGAGTAGCTGATTGGCTTTGGGAACTACAGCCGCCTAAATATCCCTTAGCGATCAATCCAGAATTAGCCGCCCAAGGTCAAGCCCTGTTCCAGCAAAGCTGCGCTAGCTGCCATGCTTTCGGTAGTAAAAAAGTTGGCACAGTTACGCCGATCGAAGAAATTCAAACCGACCCGGCCAGATTAAATTCTTATACTTACGAACTCAATTCTAATCAAAACACCCTGTTTGCCGGGACACCCTACCGTTTCACTCATTTCCGTAAAACCAATGGATATTCCAATCATCCTTTAGATGGTTTGTGGCTACAGGCACCCTATTTACATAATGGCTCGGTGCCTACTGTGCGGGATTTATTGGAGCCAGCCGATCGGCGACCCGCTACTTTTTACCGAGGCAATGATGTGTTAGATCCCCAGAAACTAGGTTTCGTGAGTAATCTGGCTGCTGATAACGGTCATAAATACTTTTTGTATGACACCAAGCTAACCGGAAATCATAATACTGGTCATAACTATGGCACCAACTTACCATCTGGTGACAAAGATGCGATCGTAGAATATTTAAAAACTTTATAGTTGCTGAGGTTGACATGGATTTTTTTGCGGCTTGGCGGAATCGTTTAATTGCTCTAGCACTGGCTTTAGTCCTATTGGTAGGATTTGGCGGTTATCAGGGATACAATCTATTGCTACGCAGAGATTTTGTGAACTACACATCTCTGGTTGACCAATTTAAGTATGGATCGATCGGCAACGAAGATGATGAAGGTATTCCCTATTGGCTGTGGTTGGTATTACCCCGAGTCTTTAGCGACAAACTGCCAGGAGCTGGTGGTTATGCTTCGCTGGGCATGACTTGGGAACCCGGGCATGAGGTACCGGTCGGGATCTCGAAACAGACGATCGGTTTTCCTCGCGTAGGAATCAACTGCGCAGTTTGCCACACTGCTACCTTTCGCATGACTCCTGACCAGCCGCCAGTAATTGTCCCCGGTGGCCCCAGTAGTAAGTTGAATTCTTTGGCCTATCTGCGTTTTTTGTGGGCGGCCGCCGCCGATGAGCGCTTTACTGCCGATTATTTAATGCCCTCAATGGAGGATGTGCATAGGTTTGGTTGGCTAGAAAAACAACTTTATCGCTATTTAGTGATTCCATTAACTCGGGATAAAATTTTAAAGCAAGCCCAAGAATTTGCCTGGACTAGCCAACAGCCTATTTGGGGAGCAGGTCGCATTGATCCGATGAATCGTATTAAATTTAAAGTCCTCGGTCTACCTACAGATAACACCGCTGGTAATTCTGATATGACTCCATTATGGAATATGCAGCAGCATCAAGGGTTTGCCTATCACTGGGATGGTTTGCAGACTTCTTTGCATGAGGCGGTAATTTCGGGAGCCTTTGGTAATGGCGCTACCAAGAAAACTTTGCCCTTGGCAAATCTGGCGAAGATCGAAGAATTTATTGCTCAGGTACAGCCCCCAGCATATCCAGCCGCGATCGACCAAGCCCTAGTTACCAAAGGCGAACCAATTTTCCAGGCCAACTGTGCCACCTGTCACGCCTTCGGCGGCACTCAAACCGGCCAAGTCCTCAACAATGGTGACACCGACCCCCAACGATTAACTGTGTGGAGTCAAGCAGCAGCAGATGCTTACAATGCCTTTGGTAACGGCGAAACTTGGGATTTACAAAAATTCCGCAAAACTGCTGGCTACGTCTCACCCAGCCTCGACGGCATCTGGCTCCGTGCGCCCTATTTACACAATGGCTCGGTGCCTACCTTGACTGATTTGTTGGCAAAGCCTACAGAGCGACCTACGACTTTTTATCGTGGTTATGATCTGTATGATTTTGATCGAGGCGGTTTCGTCGCTGCCGATGCTACGGCAAAACAAGTGGGTACACCTTACGACACTAAAGTATCTGGTAATAGCAACCAGGGACATCTCTACGGTACAGGCTTATCTGCTGATCAGAAAAAGGCGCTGTTAGAATACTTAAAAACTCTATAAATCACTCCCTTTCGGATCTTTCGTTAAATACGGTACGATCTATCTAACACCGATCATTTTTAGTAGATATGGCAACTGTCTTAACTATCACCGAATCCATCAAGACTCTTGGTCAAATCGAAGAGAAGCTGGGCATCCTGCTTTCAGATGATCCTGGTTTCTTTTCTGAGTGGTTGAATTTGCCAGCTACTTTGTCAGATGGTGATCGATCAAGACTTGATCGGATTCGTCAAAATTATCTGTATCAAAGCACTGATGGCTTTTTGCTGGAAGAAACGATTAAAATGGTGGTGCTGTCGCCGCTACTGGAGTTAGCTGGTTTTTATCAGGCTCCATATAAGTTTCGGGCTGAAGTTAGTGTAGAGGTGTCGGCAATTGAAGAGAATGATGAAGTCTTACGCGGCAGAATTGATGCATTGGTTTTACAAAATCGCCTGTGGATTGTATTGATTGAGTCGAAGAAAGCTATTTTTGATTTGGAATTAGCACTCCCCCAGACGTTGGCATATATGGCAGCAAATCCACAACCTAGCAATCCACTGTTTGGGATGATTACAAATGGCAGTAGTCATGTTTTTGTGAAACTGTTTGGTCAACGATATGGCACCTCTGATTTGTTTGCTACTCGATCGCAGCACCGCAATAATCTCTACGAAGTCCTGGAAATACTCAAAATATTTGGTGGCTTAAGCATATGATTTCAGCCATCTCAACATAAATCCAAAAGCAACCATTATGCCAAACAAAACCCTGACCGCCGACATGATCGACAAAGACCTCCCCAAAGAAGTCCAAGACGTGATCACCGCCAACCCCAAAGTCCCCGAATTCGATCCCACTCTAGGAATTCGCCTACCAGCCAAAAGTAACCTAGCCACCCCACCCCATCGCCTAGTCACGATCGGCGACTCCCTCACCCAAGGCTACCAAAGCGGAGCCATCTCCAACACCGATATCTCTTACCCCATGACGATCGCCTGGGAAATGGGCTGGGACAAACAATTCCGCCGTCCCGCATCTTTTAGTAGCTATGGTGGCCTGCAATCTAACATCGAATACTATCTGCGCCATTTAGAAGGTCGCTTCGGCGATAAAATTGATTGGTGGGAAGCCGCCCCAGCTATCTTTGCCGTGCGAGAATTGATGGATCAAAACGAGGACTATTGGGAGCGGGGCGCTGGCAACAACCTCTACAATCCACCCACCCAAAAAGAAATCAACCACAACCTCGCCATTTATGGTTGGGATATCCGCGATATGCTCTCGCTGAATCCTAATCTCTGTCGACAACGCATTTCAGAACCCAAAGATAATTTACTCAAACAAACAGTCGAGAATGCCAACGAACGAGTCGCCCTGAGAGTTTTAACTACTGCCAAAGATCCTCAAGGCAATTGGTCGGCGATCGATGCTGCCACTGCTCTCGGCGAAGACGGCACCCCAGAAACCGGCGGTGATGGCATCGAAACATTAGTGGTAATGATCGGAGCTAATAATATTCTTAGCTCAGTCTCGCAACTAAAAGTTAATTGGAGTGGCAACGACTACAAAGATCTAGAAGCCAAAAAAGCCTATAGTGCCTGGTTGCCCAGCCACTTTGCTGCCGAGTTTGATGAATTAATTGCCCGGGTACAAAAAATCAAAGCCCGCCACGTAATTTTTTGCACCGTGCCCCATGTCACCGTGCCCCCGATCGCTAGAGGAGTAAGCACCAAATCTCGTCCTGGTTCGCGCTACTATCCTTATTACACTCGCCCCTGGGTCAAAGATGAGCAGTTCAATCCGGCTGAAGATGAATGTTTGACAGAGAATCAGGCCAGAGCCTTAGATAGTGTAGTAGATAGCTACAATACCTATATTGCCAAACTCCTACGAGAAAATCGTCAAGCCGGTAAAGATTGGTATGTGTTTGATCTCTGTGCATTGCTCGATCGAGTGGCCGCCCGTCGTTATATTAAAGATCCTCAAGCCCGCCCAGACTGGTGGATGCCCTACGATTTACCGGCGGCTTTGCAGGCTTTGACTCCTCCGCCCGATTCTCAGTTTTTTCGATCGGCGTTGGATCCGGTTACAAAAAAAGCGCAGCGTACTACTGGCGGTATTTTCTCATTAGATGGCATTCATCCTACGACGATCGCCTATGGCATTATTGCCCAAGAAATCATTAATATCATGCAGCAAGCCGGGGTGAAGTTCTACTATGGCAACAATAATTCTAAGGAGCGGGTTGGCCCGGTGCGGGTAGATTTCCAACGGCTCGTTAAGCTCGATACCCTGGTTTACGATCCACCGATATCTTTGACGAATAACCTGGAGATTATTGGCTGGCTAGATGAGCAGCTAGACATTATCCGTCGAATCTTTCGTTAGGTGGCCAACGTATCAAAATACAAAGAAACGGGCAGCAGTTGATAAAATAGCCCTGAACGACCATTGGCAGTGGACAAGGAACTCAAATCAGCTAATATCGTAAAGTTGACCTCTGCCATGCTGCTATGAAACTCGCCTTCATTATCGACCCGATCGCCAAACTCGACCCCACCCACGACAGCAGCGTGGCCATGATGGAAGCCGCCGGAATCCTCGGTCACCAAGTCTATATCACCACCGCCGAACAACTCGCCGTCATCGACGGTCGCGCCGCTGCCTACCTGCAAACCATCCAGATCGAACCAGTCAAACTGGTCGAACAACGTTGGATCGCCATCGAGCAATGGTATCAAGTCGGTCAGTCCGAGCTAATATTTCTAGACGAAATGCAAGCCGTCTTCATGCGCACCGACCC
>JANOXZ010000508.1:0-2395 GCA_031418695.1 Synechococcales cyanobacterium VAR_35_metabat_10 | reverse complement strand
CGCCTACGGATGCGTTGTTGCCTTTGCAAGTTGGAATGATCGATAGCTTCGCTTGCACCAGAGGTGATTGGCAGGGGGATCAAACAGAGTCAGAAAGAACGGTAGAACAGTTGCCAGTGTTGGAGGGATTGCGAAAGTATGCTTTGGGAGATAAGAGAGAACATGTCATTTTGGCTGGTAGGCCGGGTTCGGGGAAATCTACGGCTTTGCAGCAGTTGCGGTTAGCTTTGGCAGCAGAAGGATTGGTGCCAGTTTTGGTGCAGTTGAAGGGCGATCGATCTGTTCCAGAAATGATTAAGGGGGAATTTCGGCGGGCAAAGCAAAAAGTGTCATTGGAGCAAATTGATGATTGGTTGTTGGCCGATCGATTAGTGTTACTGCTTGATGGAATCAATGAAATGCCAACGGATGATTTGCGGCGAGGCTTAGCAGAGTTCCGAGAGCAGAATGCTACAGTGGCAATGATCTTCACTACCCGTGATTTAGCGGTAGGTGGCGATTTCGGGATTAAGCAGCGATTAGAGATGAAGCCTTTGACCGAGTTGCAGATGCGAAAGTTTGTAGGGCAACGTTTGCCGGTTGACGGGGAAAAGTTGTTAGGGCAGTTGGGCGATCGATTACGAGAAATTGCAGAAACACCTTTGTTGTTAAAGATGCTCTGTGATGTTTTTGGTGAGACGGGACAGATTCCTGAAAATAAGGGAGAGTTGTTTCGGTTGTTCGATCAAAAATACGACAAATTCAAAGGATTACCTCCGGTGTCAGAAGATTCTCGGCGGTTTAAGTCGGAGATTTTGCAGCAGTTGGCTTTTGTGATGATGACTGGTGATTCATCCAAGCCGACGGAATTTTGGTTGACTATCGATAAATGTGTAGCAGAAAGGGAAATTGAGAATTTTTTAGTTGATCGAGTTAGCGATTATGCAGCTAAGGCTAAAACATGGTTAGAAGATTTACTGAAATATCATTTATTACAAGTGGCATCCGATGCAAATCAGATAGAGTTTCATCACCAGTTATCCCAGGAATACTATGCAGCAGAAAGACTATTAAGTTTGTTTTGTGCTCGTCATCATGATGTTACTGACGAGCAAAGATTACAGCATTTATACCTGAATTTCTCGAAGTGGACAGAGGTTATTTCGATTGCACTATCTTTAACAAGTAATCAAGAGCAAGCAACAAAGATTGTTGAATCGGCAATGAGTATTGACCTGTTTTTAGGAGCAAGATTAATAGGATCGATGCAATTGGCTTTCCAGGAAAATCTTATCGAAAATCTTTGCAAGAAAGAGATCGCTGATTGGCTCAAAATTCACTTGCTTGGATGCACTCGTTCAACAAAGTCCATAAAGATGTTACTTCATTTCCTTGAAAGTGATGATTTAGACATTGGAGTTAAATCCGTTGAGGCGCTCAGGAAAATAAACTATTCACAGATCGTACCTCATTTAAAAGTGAGAATGGATAGAATAGAAAAATTTATTGAGCCTGATGTGGAATCAAATATTCCAGGTGTAAAGCCTGGATACAAGTACAAGGTACTACCTAGCAAAGCAGACGAGCTGGATGTTGAACTTAAAAAGTTAATTGCAGAATTATCTCCAGAAACTGTCGAGCCAATGATCGATGAATTATTGTCTGATCTCACTATTTCTACGCCTTATCTTATGGAAATGAGCAAAGTAATCGAAATAGTTGTTGCATATGCAAAAAGAACAGAAGGTGAAGAGGGTAAACTACTCTTGAAGTTGAGGAAAAGTAACGAAATCAATGAAATTAATTGTCTTTCAAGTATTCTATCAAAACTTAAAAATAAAGAAGCATCAAGTATTTTGGTGAAAAAATCAAATAAATCAATTGTCATCCAGGCGCTTGGATATTTTGATGATGAGATCTCTTCGGCTACTTTAGTTAAATTACTAAGCCATTCAGATTCATCCATTCGGGATAAAGCCTGCAAAGTATTAATTTATATTAAAAAAATAAAAGCTACTCCATTTCTAGTGAAGCTTTTAAATAATCGAGATTTTTACAAAAGATTGAATTCAGCAATGGTGTTAGCAGAATTCAAGGAAGAAGTCTCATGTGAAGTTTTTATTGAAGGGCTAAAACATAAAAACTCTAAAGTCAGAACACAGTCAGCCAAATCACTAGGAAATATAAATTCAAAAGAGACAAAATTTTTGTTAATAGAAGCATTGAAAAATCCAGTTTACTCTGTTCGTAGAAATGCAGCCATTTCTCTCGCTAATTCCGGATTCAAAGAAGCTTTACCTGAATTATTTGATGCGTTAAGACATCACCGCGATCCTAATCTTGTTGAATCAGAAGTTGTTTTTGACTCTGAAATTTTAGGGAATGTTCTAATAAAAGGATTTAATGAGAAGAGTTT
>JANOXZ010000507.1:0-7783 GCA_031418695.1 Synechococcales cyanobacterium VAR_35_metabat_10 | reverse complement strand
GTTACAACGAAATCTATAGCCTCGGCACTTTCCCACAGGGGTAAGCCGCTGGCCAAAGTTTCGCTCTCTGTCCTCAAATATATCTACCAAGTTTTGATACCGCCATCAGCACAAAATCCCAATTGATTTGGACTTTTAGAGAAGCTTTCACCATTTTAATCAAAGCAAGATGGTAAATCTGATGCTGAGGTTGGGCAAAATGAGATTGCAGGACGGAGGTAGTGGATGATGGATTAGGCGAGGATACGCTTCTTAGCTTTCCTTAACAGGCAGGGCGTTTATCGCTCGAACATTATCCCTATAATTGTTACCAACATACAGATGTCACCCCCGAGATTTCATTCTCTAAGCAGCATCTTTTGCCACCAGCGTCCATCTACCTTCAATGTCAGAGATATATATGAGAACAGTACTAATCGCCGAAGACAGCAGCAGCCAACGGGAGATGATGAAAGATCTTCTCCAGTCCAGCGGAATGACGGTCAATATTGCTACCGATGGCGAGCAGGCAGTAGACATGGCGCTACTGATCTTGCCCGATATCGTCATTTTGGACGTGGTGATGCCCAAAATGAATGGCTACGAAGTATGTCGCAAACTGAAATCTGACCCCAAAACTCAGAACGTGCCAGTTATTCTGTGCAGTTCTAAAAGTGAGGACTTTGATCGACATTGGGGCATGAAACAAGGAGCCGATGCCTATGTTTGTAAACCTTTTGATCCTTACGAATTAGTTTCCACCATCAAACAACTTCTTAACGGTTAGTAGCACCCATGGCTGTAAATTTAGATTTTTTGGCTGACGTCGCCGATTCGGACACCGAAACGGTTGTCCATGAGCTAGAAGAACGAGAGGGCGAACTTTGTTTGACTTTTTTCGTTCCTTCGGGGCGCAAATTCGCCCTGCCAGCTTTTGGAGTACGGGAAGTAATTTCTACTTTGGCCGATCGGATTACCCCGATCCCCAATGCTTCCCCTTGCCTCTTAGGCACCTTTAACTGGCGAGGTCAGGTGATCTGGATTGCCGATTTGGGGCAGTTTCTGGGTGACACCTTGTTGGTGAATGTCGATCGAGGAGAAGTTTCTTTGTTGGTGGTAGAAGAACAAGAAACAGTGATGGGTTTTGCCATCAGTAACGTCGCCGATACTGAGTGGTTGAAAATCAACCAAATGGCTATTACTCAATCTATTCCAGAAGGCACTTCAGCTTTTGTGAAAGGTGAATACAGTCTGGGTGAAGGAAAATTTCTCCACTTATTAGATCAAGTTTCGATCTTATCGTCCACCAGATGGGCAAACTAAAAATATGAGCAGTTTTTATAATTAGTTCACATTCCGCCTCTGTTGGGTGGAGTCAATAGCACCTCACACAGCACGCTCATACAGCAAGCTTAGTGCAGCTATTGGTCAGGCTTCTCGGTATATCTTTTGTAAATTTGCACTCTAGGTACAGTTAATCAGGTTACATCATGGTTTCTACTCCCAATTACGATCGAGAATATCAGCAGGCCGAAGCCGCTTACTCCCAAGGTGATTATCAAAAAGCCGCTGGGATTATTGACAAGCTTTTGCCAGCCTGTGCCGAAGACTCCAACACCCGACTATTGCGCGGCCACATCTATTGCTACGGATTGCAGCAATACGAAGTGGGTCGTCAAGAGTATGAAGCAGTCCTCAAAATTACCCGCGACCCCCAGTCGCTCCAATATGCTCGGGATGGCATCGATTATGCCCAAAGCAATATTGGTGGTGACTCCGGTGGTCATCAGCCCGAAAAATTACCCCAAGACCAAAGTGAGCTAGAAATGCTCACTTGGCAACAGCCTGAGCTATTGACCATCGATGATGAGTTTGACTTAGCCGCAGCTAAGTTGGGCATTGAAAATGGTGATGCTTTTGAGCAAAAATCTACCGATTTTGGCAGCAGTCTCAACCAGAAAAAGCCAACGGCCACGAACTTTCATGCCAATGAGCAAGACACCCTCACCGATGCCTTTGCTTTCGATTACCCCAGTGGTGAGCCAGCAACGGAAGCTTTTATCAGCAACCCCTTTGAAGATATTCCAGTAGAACCAGCTATTTCTGAAGACAGTAAACCTTCTCTAGATCAAGCTCCCGATCTTGGTAAGGATGATGAATCTTCGATTTTCAATAATGAAAACGATACCTTAATGACTGGTAATGGCCAAGCAGTTCCTTCGGATGTTTGGAATGCTGAAGACGATGATGATGCTCCCGAAAACACTTCCGATTTTATCTCGGGCTTTTTGGAATATGAAGCACCTAAAGGTAATAACAAACCTCTAAACTCTTCGCTTTTAGAGTCTTTACAAGAAGGTATTAAACCTGAAAGATCTGGATTTATGGCCGCTAAAGGCACCCCCGAACTTTCTGGTTCCCTCAGCCCCGAAGAATTAAGACAGGCTGTGCCAATTTCGGGCAGCATTAGTCCACCTACTAACTTTGACCTCACTTCCACCTTTATTAACTCCAGCCCAGGGCTAGCAGCGAAGGGTGTAGATAACTTAATGGTCGGTGGCCGCGAAGAAGTCAGCGCCGACAGCAATGGCGCACTCGCTGAATTCCGGCAGCCATCTCTGGCCAAAAGCCCTTGGGTGTTGGGGGCGATCGGGGGTGGGGTAGCCGCTGGTGCGGTATTGGTAGTGGCGATCGGTACCATGATTGCCGGACCTAAAGACCTAAAACCTTCACCATTACTTGCTGGATCGCTAGCATTGGTAGCGGGCATAAGTGCCTGTGGTGCTACCGCCGTCATGGGTCGCAAATACAACCGGGCAGTAGAAGAAACTATTGTCGATTTGCAATCTACTTTCGACCAAGTATCCCAAAACAACCTCAAAGCTCGCGCCACTGTTTCTAGTGGTGGTGAACTGGGCAAATTATCGGCTTCTTTTAACCACATGCTGCAAAGCGTAGTGGCCAGTAACAGCGAAGCCCAACGCAAAGCGCGGGAAATGGAGCAGGCTAAAGATGAACTGCAACGCCAAGTAATTCGCTTGCTCGATGACGTAGAAGGCGCAGCTCGTGGTGACTTAACCGTAAAGGCCGAAGTAACTGCCGACGTACTAGGTGCAGTTGCTGACTCGTTTAACTTGACCATCGACAGCTTGCGCCAGATTGTACAACAGGTACAAACCGCAGCGGTACAGGTAAACAACAGTTCTACCGAAAGTGAAGCCTTCGCTCGTCGCTTGTCTTCGGACGCAATGCGCCAAGCCGAAGAGCTGGCAGTCACCGTGAACTCGGTGCAGATGATGACCGCTTCCATTAAACGAGTAGCCGAAAGCGCTCGGGAATCGGAAGAAGTAGCCCGCACTGCATCCGCCACTGCCCTCAAAGGCGGTGAAGCAGTAGAAAGAACCGTAGCCGGTATTTTAGAAATCCGCGAAACAGTAGCCGAAAGTACCCGCAAGGTAAAACGCTTGGCCGAATCTTCTCAACAGATCTCCCAAATCGTTTCGGTGATTTCGCAGATTGCTTCTCGTACCAACCTCTTAGCACTGAACGCCAGTATTGAGGCGGCCAGAGCAGGTGAAGCTGGTAAAGGCTTCGCAATCGTAGCCGACGAAGTAAGACAGTTGGCAGATAGAAGCGCGAAAGCGTTGAAAGAAATCGAACACATCGTACTGCAAATTCAGAGCGAAACCGGCTCGGTAATGGCAGCGATGGAGCAAGGTACTCAGCAGGTAATTCAGGGTACGAAGTTGGCCGAACAAGCCAAAACTTCCTTGGATGACATCATTCAAGTATCCAACCGCATCGATTCTTTGGTGCGATCAATTACCGCCGATACCATCGAGCAAAAAGAGACTTCCAAATCTGTCACAGAAGTAATGCAATCGGTCGAAATCCAAGCACAATCCACCTCTCAAGAAGCTCAAAAAGTTTCTTCTTCGTTGGAAAACCTGGTAATCGTAGCCCGCAACTTGCTGACTTATGTTGAAAGATTCAAGGTAGATTAACTGCCTGCTGTTACCCAATTTTAATTTTCGGCACAAACCATGGCAGAAACTGACAGAATTCTTGGCTACTTTCTCGATGAGGCACAAGAACACTTGCGCACCATCGAGGAAGGACTGATTCTCCCGATGAGTCTGGCTGAACCTGCCAAAATCAAAGAGGTATTTCGAGCAGCCCACTCTATTAAGGGCGGAGCAGCAATGCTGGGTCTAGAAGTGGTTCAGCAACTGGGTAATCACTTCGAGCAGGCTTTTAAGGCTGTTAAAGATCGATCGATTCCTGTTGATGACAAACTGCAAGATTTACTCCTGGAAGGGTTAGAAATTTTGCGGTTGAGCATTCAAATGGTGCAGCATGGTCAAACTGTTCCGACCGATCTCTTAAAAGAAGCTGTATTTGCCAAAATCGCCAAACGGATTCAGCGATCGGGCGGTGAAACTACTACTGATGATTCTGATTTGCCTTTTACCGACCCGGCGATCGAGCAAGTATTTGGTAACTACGTTAATCAAAAACTCCAGCAATTTGTAGATATTTGCAAAAAAACTCAGTCAGAAGCTATTACCAAACAAGAGTTACAGCCGATCTGTCAAAAAATAGGCAGCCTGGGCGAAAGCTTTGAATATTTAGCCTGGACTAACTTGTTAATTAGCTGTCGCTTAGCAGTGAATAATCCCTTAAACAGCGTGGTGCAGTTGCGGGAAATAATTCCCAAGGCTATTCATCAGGCCCAAATGTTGGTGATGGCCGGGAAGCATCATGCTATTACCTCTACTCCTGAGCTAGAAATTTTGCTGGCTCCTAATGCGATCACTAATACTCGCACCCAAACAGGCTTAAGTGCTTACGACACCCTAGATTCTATTAGTGGTGTTTGGGATGATGTAGTTATCAACGAAGACGAATCTTCAGACTTCCATACAGAGAAGCCACTGCCAACTAGCGCAGACTTCTTATTTGAACCACAAATGGTTTCTACCGAAACTATCAGTGATGATGATTTTGGTGATTCTGAGCTAGATGAGTTCATGCAGCTCTTTGACGAAGAGCTATCGTTTGATGGTACTTGGGTGCAAAACGAAGATATTCTCACCCACGAAGATCCTGAACAGGCAGAGCCAGATGGTTCTAAAAATCTCTGGGATGAAGATATTGCCACTCGCCCAATTAGCAACTCCTTAATGCCGATGGAATCACCCTTTAGCCCAAATGAAACTATTGGTCAACAGTTACCCCAATTCGATTTTGAGCAAGTATCCGATTCAGAATTATTTGTAGAAGATGTTACCGATACCGCCGTCAAACCATCCCCTATTCGGCCAAATGCGGCGATCGATTGGAGTGGTCTGTTAGCCGATATCCCCGACCAGGTAATTGTAGAGTATCAAGAACCCAGCCAACCGCTACCCGATTTACCATCAGCCATGGAAAAAGTCCCGATAGGATTAACTAATAATGATTTCTTTGGCAATTTGCCAGCTAACCTCCCAGCTCAAATCAACCCAAATAAAATCAGCCATGATGACAATTTTAGTGACCCGTTCGCCAGCGACCCTTTCTTAAGTGATTTTTCAGATTTACCATTTGGTCTAGATTTAGAAGATCCTTTAGAAGCAGTGATTTCCCCCGAGATTGCACCACCGATAGAACCGTTATTTATACCGCCAATTGAACCCTTAATTACACCCTTAACTACACAGACAGAAACAACTACTTCAAATTCCAATGACCCATTCTTAATCGATGAGTTATTAGATGATGAGCCAGTTAGTGAGTCTGGTGACGAACCAGATGAACTGATTGATGAACTCAGTGAGCCATCTGAAGTCAAAGCATCTGTTTTCTCACCCCCAGACCATCCGCAGCTTAAACCGATCGACGCTGACTATCTCAAAGAACTGGCTATGTTCGACGATTTGTTAGCAGACACTAAAACTACTGATGTGGACTTAGTTGATCTAGAGCAAATGATTGCCAATGGCAATCTGGAAGAAGAACTAGACCTGGAGAATATTGAGGATTTTTCGCCAGCCTCAGTCAACTCTAAAGTTAATTCTAAACTCCTAATTAATTTTGATGATTTTTTGACTGAGGCTAAAACCACCGTGAATAACACTACCAATTCCAACCATTTTCCCGACTCTCAACCAGCCCATGCTGGCACAGAGCATAGCACTGTGATGACAGCTCCAGCCGCGATCAAGACTGAAGGAGCAATGTCTTCCTCAGCAGCGACTTTTGCGACCGAGCGAACAGCGACTTTTACTACAGAGCGAGCAGCGACCGAAGCCAATTTGGGCTTAGAAGATCTAGATTTATTGGATCTAAAGTCTATCGACAATCTTGCTGATCTCAACTATGAGTTAGACGATGTTCTAGCGGGACTAAATATGCTAGATATTTCTGATTCCGAAGTGCCCTCAGGAAGTTTGGTAGATCTATTAGGTAAAGATTTTGATTTTGGTGATTTGGACTCTGAAAGTTTGAATTTCGGGGATTCAATGGTGTCTGAAGATATCGATCTAGAAGGTGACTTACATCTAGAAGATGAGTTAGCTCTCGAAACCCCCGATCAATCCACCGAATTAACTGGCTCAATTTCAGAGCTATTTATGGATGATTTTGATAATAACCATTATGGCTCCAACCACCATCCTCTGCCAGCAAATGATTTATCTGCAACACCGTTATACAGTCAAGATAATCCAGATGATTTAATCTCTTTAAGTCTATTAGATATGGATCTGGAATCTGAATTAGAACCATTAGCTAATCAGCCAGCAGATTCAGATTTCCTGAATTTACTCAACAGTACTGATCAGCCCACTATTCCAGTGGTAAACAATGAAGCCAATGAGGCAATGGACTTTGCCTCATTTGATCTAGATTTTAACAATCAACATACTGTTGACGAAAGCCAATTTGGGGGGAATATAGACGAGTTGGCATCTTTGGACTTGATTGGTGTTGACTTTGATTCCAGCAGTGCAGATCAAAGCCCAGCAAATAATCTGGATCTAGAAGAACTTGATAGCAACTTAGATGATTTAGATATCAACTCCAATCTAGAAATTAATTCTGACTTAGGGGGTCTAGATCTGGATAACCACGACAGTAACTTAGATGATTTAGATATCAACTCCGACCTAGAAATTAATTCTGACTTAGGGGGTCTAGATCTGGATGACCTCGACAGCAACTTAGATGGTTTAGATGACTTATTAGGTGAACCAGTAACAAGTTCTTTAACAGATCTTGATGGACTACTGGCCGAAGAAAACCTTGGTGATCTTGATGCCTTTTTGACTGTACCGCCTGCTGACCTAGCAACTGTAGCTATAGCTAGTGCCACAGTTACCTTGGGTGTATTGGGTACAGGTGCAGCGATAGCTACAGTTGCGCCAAAGGCGATCACCAGTATTCCTCCTGCCGCACCAGCAGCCAAAACTGCTCGGAGTAAGCAACGCACCTTTGAGCAGACCATGCGGGTGTCGGTGAAGAATCTGAATAACCTGAATAACCTCACAGGGGAATTGGTTGTCAATCGCAACACCTTAGAGCAAGACCAAAACCGGATGCGGCAGTTTATCGACAAGCTGTTGTTGGAAGTGCAAAAGCTCAACGAAGTGGGCAAGTCGATGCAGGATTTATATGAAAAATCCTTGCTAGAAAGCTCGCTGTTGGCCAGTCGCCAACAGAGTCAGCAAGCCAAATCGATGGTGCCTGGTAACAACAATAGTGGTGATGCTGAATACGATCCATTGGAAATGGATAAATTCACCCCTGTCCACTTAATCTCGCA
>JANOXZ010000506.1:0-3253 GCA_031418695.1 Synechococcales cyanobacterium VAR_35_metabat_10 | reverse complement strand
CTTGAATCAGTTTGACAAGGATGGTGTGTCAGAGTGAAGATAAGGGGGCGCATTTTGCAGGAGTTTTCAGGAGAAATGACCGTGAGCCAACAGTTTGACTATGATTTAGTAATTATCGGAGCCGGTGTTGGTGGCCATGGTGCCGCACTGCACGCGGTGAGCTGCGGCCTGAAGACCGCGATTATTGAAGGTGGCGATATGGGGGGCACTTGTGTAAACCGGGGCTGCATTCCATCTAAGGCATTGTTAGCAGCCGCTGGAAGGGTGCGAGAAATGCGTAATGAGCATCATTTGAAGATGTTGGGCATTACTCTGGGTTCGGTGAATTATGATCGATCGGCGATCGCTGCCCATGCTGGTAATACGGTGAACAAGCTGCGGGGTGATTTGACCAACAGTATGACCCGGTTGGGTGTGGACGTGATCAAGGGCTGGGCGAAGATTGCTGGTCAGCAAAAGGTTTCGATCGCCACTCCCGAAGGTGAAAAAACTATTACCGGCAAGGATATTATTATTTCTTCTGGTTCTATTCCCTTTGTACCACCAGGGATTGAGATTGATGGTAAGACGGTGTTTACTAGCGATGATGCAATTAAGTTAGAGTCGGTGCCGGATTGGGTGGCAATTATCGGCAGTGGCTATATTGGTTTGGAGTTCTCCGATGTCTATACGGCTTTGGGTTCGGAAGTAACTATTATCGAAGCTTTGGATCAGTTGATGCCGGGATTTGATCGAGATATTGCTACTTTGGCTGAGCGAATTTTGATTAAGCCTCGGGATATTGAGACTCGATCGGGGGTATTGGCGATGAAGATTATTCCTGGTAGCCCAGTGCAGATTCATTTGGCTGATGCTAAGACCAAAGAAATTGTGGAAGTCTTGGAAGTTGATGCTTGCTTGGTAGCTACGGGGCGGATTCCAGATACTAAGAAACTGAATGTGGAAGCGGTGGGTGTGACTCTTAATCGCGGGTTTATTCCGATCGATGATCATTTACAAGTTTTGGCAGATGGTCAGCAGGTGCCGCATTTGTGGGCGATCGGCGATGCGACTGGCAAGATGATGTTGGCGCATACGGCGGCGACCCAGGGGATTGCGGCGGTGGAAAATATCTGTGGTCGTCCGAAGACGGTGGATTACCAAAGCATTCCGGCGGCGGCTTTTACTCACCCCGAGATTAGTTTTGTGGGAATGACTGAGGCACAGGCTAAGGAACAGGCTGCTACTGCTGGCTACACTGTGGCTACGGCTAAGAGTTACTTTAAGGGTAATTCTAAGGCGATCGCGGAGGGTGAGGCGGATGGGATGTGTAAGGTTGTTTATCGCACCGATACTGGGGAGATTTTGGGGACTCATATTATTGGGCTTCATGCTTCTGACCTGATTCAGGAGGCGGCGAATGCGATCGCGGCGCGGCAGTCGGTGCAGTATATGGCGCAGCTTACTCATGCCCATCCGACTTTGTCGGAAGTATTGGATGATGCCTTCAAGCGGGCAGCTTTTGCTCACTAGTATAATAATTTTTGATCCTATGCAAATTCGTCGTGTTCAGCCCGGTATCCCAGTCAGCATCGAAACTTTGGAATATCAAATCAAAGTGCCAGACAACAAACCCCATAATATTTTGGAAGAAATAGTCTGGCAGAAAGAACGAGAAGTAGCCCGCTGGCGGGAGAAAACTCCTCTAAATCTACTGCGTGAACAAGTAGCCGCGATCGCCCCGCCTGTTCGTAATTTCCTCTCCGCACTGCGCAACAGTCCTCGCCAGCCTGCGCTGATCGCCGAAGTCAAAAAAGCTTCCCCCAGCAAAGGCGTAATCAGAGAAGACTTTGATCCCGTATTGATCGCCCAATCTTATGTCCAAGGCGGAGCAGCTTGTCTTTCGGTACTCACTGATGAAAAGTTTTTCCAAGGTGGCTTTGAGAACTTGAGCTTGGTGCGATCGGCAGTAGACCTACCGTTACTCTGCAAAGAGTTCATTATTTACCCCTACCAAATCTATTTGGGGCGTAAGCATGGAGCCGATGCAGTCTTACTGATCGCGGCGATTTTGCCGGATAGCGACCTGCGCTATTTTCTTAAAATCATCAAGGCGTTGGGGATGACTGCTTTAATCGAAGTTCACAGTGCCGAAGAGCTGGAACGAGTTTTGCAGCTAGATGGCGTAGAACTGGTGGGTATTAACAATCGCAATCTCAGCGATTTTAGTGTTTCGCTTCAGACTACGGTTGACCTACTGAGAAAATATGACACAGCTTTAGCAGAACGCGATATCTTGGTAGTAAGCGAATCGGGCATTCACCAACCTGTAGATCTGCAAACTGTCCGAGTGGCTGGAGCCGCCGCTGTTCTGATCGGTGAATCTTTGGTTAAACAACCAGACCCAGCTCAGGCGATCGCCGAGTTATTTATATAAGTCAAAATTGTTTGTATAAATCGCTCTCTATCCAATCATCTGGTCTTTGACGTGAGTAAAATCCAATTGCCTTCTTTGATCCATTACGAACTGGTCTTGCAAATTTTAGAAAAGCAAACTTTGCCTGATTCTGATGGTCAAGATATGCACATACGGCAACAGGCGCAGCAATTAGTTGTTACCATGCGCAAAGCTATTTCCCAGCAACGCATGTTAGAAGAAGACTGTCTGCGCCGTCAACTTGAAATAGAACACCATTGGGGATTAAACAACCCAGCAGTAGTGCCGATCGACATCAAGGATTTAAGTCTATGATGCCTACTAACAAAGGAATCGAGCAGTTTCGTGGTCAGATTAACTTGTTGGGAATCCGGCGAGATGTAATTGGGCTGCGCCAAGAGCTGGAGTCTCAGAAAGTCTCGATCGCCCAAACCCGTCGTCGTCTGCCCCGAGGTTGGTATCGTCATAGTCCTACGGTGGATTTGGAGGTGTCGTTAAATGTGCAGCCAGCCAATAATCCTGTCCGCTTACCGAATATTTGGCCTCGAACGCTAGCTCGCCATCCCCATTGATTAAGAGAATTGGTAAGACAACCGATAAAATAATTTGATCGATCCGCGTTAAGATAATTTTTCTGAGTTAGTCGCCAGTATTAGGCGCAAGAATTAGAAGGAACCTCATGGAAAATAAATTAATGTTGATGATTCCTGGCCCCACCCCGGTGCCAGAGAATGTGCTGTTAGCTTTAGCTAAGCACCCAATGGGGCACCGCAGCGGTGAGTTCATTCAGATTCAAGCTGATGTCACCGAAAACCTGAAGTGGTTGTACCAAACCAC
>JANOXZ010000505.1:0-1725 GCA_031418695.1 Synechococcales cyanobacterium VAR_35_metabat_10 | reverse complement strand
TTCATAGAGTGCGTCAACTTTGGAACTCTGCTGGCCAGAACCATCTCTCGGCGTAGGTATTCGTTGATTATAATCAGCTCCTGGAACTGTGTAACGTCCTCCAGCAGATCCGTAAGAACCGCTACCAAACGTTTGAGCATTTGCTACTTCAGCAAGACCGATCAATCCAGCAATCAATGCTGCGAAACAATACTGCATTTTCAACATAGTCAACTCCAAATTATCATGTTGCTAAGATTAGAAGTCTGAACAGCAGCATTCTAACATCTCAAAATTAATTCAGCAGAGACAAGATTCTAGGACTCCAACGAAGCGATCGATCGCCCCAAACCAGTCCCCTCCCAGAATTCCTCGCACTGCCAAAGAAAGCCGCGATCCTACTGGTGCTTCCAGCTTCCCACTGAGCGACAATGAGTCCCCCAAAAACCAGAGCTGCAAAGATACTCACCGGCTTCACTGACCACATGACCCGAATATTTCCCCTATCCTCCAGAGCTTCACTGGTTAACTTTGAAGTCAATGCGATCGCCTTTGGCGCAAGCGAAGCTATCGGGTGGCCAGAAACACCAGGGATGTCTTAGAACTGGTGGAAGATGTCTTACAGCCTGAGAGCAAGGCGCTGATCTTGCTAGATTTGCAAGTCGATACTTCGACACCGATGGGCACCCTAATTCTAACAGTTATGGCGGCTGTGGCTACTTTGGAGCGATCGGTCATTAACCAACGGACTCAGGGCGGTCGTAAGTCCAAGGCTGAAAATGGCGGCTATGCTTACGGAGCGCCTAGATTTGGAGCGAAACCCAATGGTGGCAAGGAACTGGTGGAAGATTCTGATGAGCAAGTGACCATTGAGGTCATTCGTCGTCACAGGCGATCGGGGAAGTCTTATGGTAAGGTGGCTGACTATCTCAATGAGCAGGAGTATCCCACGAAGCGAGGGGGGAAGTGGTCTAGTAGTACCGTGTTTGCGACTTGTAGGCGCTTGAAAGTGTCTTAGTTGCAGTGAAAACATTGAAACGGAAAACCGAGTTAAGCATTTAAAAACTGCGTTCAAATCCACTTCTAGATAAGGTTTGAGCGAATCATCAATTTTCTTATTTATTGCTTTCAGGCCGATGTGAGGGAAATTATCCGTATCTCGATCTGGGGTAAAAGTATGGATAGTAAGGGTTTGAGTCAAACTTATACATTTTTGGCGCGTTGGGCTATTTTGCCTTTTGGTGAAAATTGAGGTTTTGGCCTATTCATACAACGAGAATTCTAGCTTTCAAAGATCTGATTAGCAACAATATCAAAAACTCGGAAGAACCCAAAATACGGTTATTCTGGAAGAGGCTTGCTTGTTGGGCCTCTTTCCATTCCTTCCACCACTATTGCATCACTTTCTAACTTTTGTATCGCTACCAATAATTCACAGGCAGCTTGATCCCGTGATTCACACCGATCACGAATCATCGACTTATGTGGTGCTAGTGATTTACAATTCGATGCGTGTCTAGCATTGTAACATTTGTTAATAGCCTCGATCGCTCGTGTACCAGCCCGCTCAAGATCGGCACTTGCTCGATCTTGCTCATTAGTGCATGATTGGACTATTAGGAGAGATACAATTGCGGTGATAAATACACCAGGAAATAGTAAAAATCGGTAATGCATAATAAATCGTATTGACTAAACTACATATTGAAATATAAACATACTTCAATAAGCATATCTATGTTCCTG
>JANOXZ010000504.1:0-8380 GCA_031418695.1 Synechococcales cyanobacterium VAR_35_metabat_10 | reverse complement strand
ACCTAACTGACACCAGCGAGTGAAGTCACCTTGAGCTTCTGGACCCCAAAGGAATAGCAAGGAGTGACCCAAGCTATTGGGAGGAGTGGAAACAGCGACAGTCAGAAAGTTAGCACCTTCGAGGTAGCTAGAAGCCAAACCATGGCTGTACCAAGAAGTAACAAAGGTTGTACCGGTCATCCAGCCGCCCAAAGCCAAAAAGGCCGTAGGGAACAGCAAAATTCCAGACCAGCCGACAAATACGAAGCGGTCTTTTTTCAGCCAGTCATCGAGGACATCAAACCGCCCCCGCTCTTGGCCTCTATCTAAGGCAATAGTCATCTAGAAACTCCAGAATTTAAATAATGATTCCTGTGCAGTCGAAATCCCACCAAATGGATTATGAGGGAATCCCGCCTTGCGATTTACGTTTCTTAACTCTCTTTAATTTAGGTATTTTTTTACCCATTGGCAAGCAAGAGCAACCTAAATAATCTAAAAAAAATCTAAAAATCAAATACAGCAGGCCGAAAAAACTGCTGGTCAGTGACGGCGATCACCGGGGACATAAACCCTGGAATTTAGTCCCAGAGCCTTTTCAGTCAATTTGCTGTGGTCACGCTTAGGAGCATGTCGATATCATGTAAACACCGCCGACAGCCAAAAATCATGACCAACTTTACAGCTTCCTCTCACTCCTTATCTGAGCTTTCTTCTGGGCTTTCCGCTGCCGACATCGAACTTATCGAAAACTTCGTGCGGGGCAAGAAAAAAACGATCGCTGCTGCTGACCTCCAGGTAGAGTATTCCGACAAAGCCATGAAACTGCTCGATCGACGTGGTGGCCTGGTAGCTGTCAGTAAGCAAGTCAACGAGTGGCAACAAAAAGTCTTGCTAAATAATCAGGTCGAAGGCTACATGAGTGTACTCTGCGCCACGTTAGAGCGCCATGATTTTGTGGCTGCCCGTAAATCTCGTCACCCCGATTATGTGGAGTACAGCAAATATCAAACTCCCGAAGGCTATAAGCTGCAATATCAAGCAGCTCATGTCATGGGGCGAGTTTGGCTAGAGCGCTACGCTCGGTCTTCGGGGGTGCAGTCTCGCAGCCTGTTGGTGTTTCAGGGTGGTAGCTGGTTTCCTATTCAAGAATTGAAAATTGATCAGCGCACTATCCAGCTTCGCACCCTAGTAGGTGAGACAATTATTGACAGCAATGATTACTTTGTATGGATTGAACAGTGTTTAGATGGGGCAACTGCCTCTGTTTCAGTAACACCGAAAAACCCCAAATCCTCTCGCTCCCGCAGCTCCTCAGCTACCCCAATCGACCTGGGGCTAACGGCAGAAACCATCTATGTTTCAGAAGATTCCCTCTCAGACCTTACTCAAGAAATAGCAGCTCTGCAAATGGCAGCTCAATCGGAACCCACAGAGAATATGACCGTAGATAACCAGACAGACCTATCCTTCAAGCAAGATCAACAAAACCTAGCCATGCCCGATCCGGCCACCAAAGAGTTAATGGATGCCATTAAAGCTAAAGCCTTAAAACGACTTTTGGACTATGTCAAAAATGGCGAAAAAGTGGTATTCACCGAAATCCTAAAAAATGGCCAAGATCAAGTCATCACCACCAAAACCACCGAAATTAAGCGTGGTTGTCCACGTTGGGTGATCGAACGCTTCCGGGGTGTCGCGGAATTTTAAGCCAAATGGCTTAAAATCCAATCTACGCCATCTGTCAAATTGGTGGCCAAATAATCTGGTTTGGTGGGATGTTGATAATCACCACTGAGCACCTGTTCACCAAAACCAGTTTGCACCAAGATCCCCCGACAGCCAGCATTATGAGCAAGGTCAATATCGGTGGCTTTATCGCCTACCATAAAGCTTTGCTGAATATCTAGATCATGTTTCCAAGCGGCAGCCACCAGCATCCCGGTATTGGGCTTACGCCAAGTGCTCCATTGAGCGTAGCTGGGGTCAGTACCGCCCGCAGCCGGACTCAGATAGGGACAAAAATAGCGGGCATCTAGATGGGCATTGGCCTGCTGCTGAAGTAAATCACCAAGTCGATCGTGAAGTCTTTCTATATGTTTGGTTGAATAGTAACCCCGCGCTGGGCCAGATTGATTGGAGACCAAACAGCAAAAAAGCCCTAGATCATTCAGCTTCCGTACAGCCTGCGCCACTCCTGGCAGCAACTGGAGATCTTCAATTTGAGATAAATACCCCGCTTCGATATTGAGAACCCCATCTCGATCGAGAAAAACCGCTCTTTTGCCCATTGTTTTAGAACTCGCCATTACAACTCACCACACGAATTTCCTGATTCACATTACAACCGATCGACCACCAGATGAGGAGCGAATCTATTAAAATGCAAAAAAGACCCATCATCTCCTAGATCACATGCTAGACATCGCCGATCTCTCCAGCACCGCCACCACCATTGCCAGCAAGCTCGGCATTAATAAATTTGATATATATGGCTCCACCGTAGATGAAACCAGTGTTCAAGTTGATCGTGGTGTGACCAAGCAAGTTAAAGCCTCCAATCGATCGGGCGTAACAGTGCGCGTCTGGAACCCCGAAAACACCGTCGGCACTACCAGCACCACTGATTTAGACCCCACCGGCTTAGAACTAGCCCTCAAAACCGCTTATGAAGCCAGCTTCTTTGGCATCACCCAACATGCTCCAGATTTTAGCCCAGCGGCCACCGAAATCATTCCTTCCATAGAGATGCCGATCGCCCCCGCTGCCTCTGTTCCAGAACTAGTAGCTAGCTTAGTATCTGCCGAAACCAAACTCTTGGCTGCCCATGAAGCGATCGAAAGCGTGCCTTATAACGGACTTAGCCAACGCCAGATAGAGCATTTTTACTTAAACAGCCAAGGAGCACAGCGCCACGAAACCCGTGCTTATACTTCGCTGTATTTATATACCAAAACCGAGCAGCCCGACAAAAAGCCCCGCAGCGCCGGAGCATACGAAATGAGTACTAGCTTTGCCCTGCTCAACGCTGAAAAGTGTGTGGCTGAGGCTGCCGAGAAAACTATTAGTCATTTAAACTATCGATCGATTCCCACTGGCAAATACACCGTGGTTTTTTCCGGCGAGGCTTTCCTCAGCTTGTTAGGGGCTTTCTCGAATATCTTTAATGCCCAAAGCATTCTAGATAAACAGAGCTTGTCGCAGCCAGATTCGATTGGTAAGACAATTGCTTCACCTTTGCTATCGATTGCCGATGATGCTCATCATCCCCACCGGATTGGCAGCGAAACCTTTGATGGCGAAGGCACCCCCACCCGCAAGGTAATGATGCTAGATAAAGGCGTAATTAGCAGCTTTATTCACAGCGCAGGCACTGCTAAGCGCATGAAAGCAGAACTTACTGGCCACGCCAACATGGGTTCTAAAGTAACAGTATCCCCCCACTTTTATGAAGTGTTTGCCAGTGATGTACCCGCTGCTCAATCCTATAGTTTAGATACTGCCGAAAATGTCATTTTGATCGATGATTTACAGGCTCTCCATGCTGGAGTCCAATCTCTACAAGGGTCTTTCTCTTTACCTTTTGATGGCTGGCTGGTCAACAAAGGCGAAAAAGTTAGCATCGATGCCGCCACCGTAGCCGGAGATTTTCTCACCATCCTCAAAGATATTATCTATGTAGAACCCATCCCAGAAAAGACTCCTGGTGGTGTATGTCCTCGAATCTGGATCCAAGGTTTATCAGTAACGGGTGAATAGTTAGCGATTGGGAGTGCCATTGAGCAAACTAAAACGCACTCCCACTTGACTATCACCGCTAGGCAAAGCAGCTACCGACTGATAACCCGTGCTACCGGCTCCATTGGTGTAATAGAGTTCCACACCATAAGTGGAGTTGCCACTAGGAAAGAGTTGTCTTACCCCTACGTTATAAACTGGTGTGCTACCGCTCATTGCCAAGGTATTACCCGCAACCAATTGATTAGCACCAATTAAACTTGGGGAAATACCACCAAAAATCTGGGTGTTATCGGCAACTTTCCAAGTAGCACCCAAAGCCAAAGCCAACACGCGCGGTACCCCTTGAAACTGTGCTGGAATCACTAATTTTGGTGTTGCATGGAGAGTCAATCTATCTCCACCCAACCGATAAGAGAAAGGTGTTTCACCATAGAGACTATAGCCCAACTGTAAATCGGCACCATCGACTCTGACTAACCCCAGACCTAGACCACCATTCAAACCAGTTTGTCCCCGATCGGTAAAAATCCCCCAACGGGCAAAAACACCAGTTTCGATCGGCATTTCTCGTCGATTACCATTGTTATGGGTAACAGCAACTTCAAAGTCATCGGCTAAGCCAAATCGTATTGATGGACTAACCTGACTTTGGCTAGCTACACCCAATTGATAGAGCACACTACTACCGGGCAAAGTAGTGCTAGGAAAACCAGTAGGACTATTCCAAAAAGCACTTTTATCTGGATAATCTGTGCGTGATTCACCGGCTAAACCCCCACCAAAATCTGGTAGATAAGTCACATTTAACCCAACACCATAATCTCCACCAGGCTGGGCTAACAGATTAGTAGGTGAGGCAGTAGTAGGACTAAAACGGTTGGTTACATAAAGTCCTAAAGCCGTGCGATTGTTGGGAGCATATTGTAAACCGGCATTCCATACTGGTCTGGTGCCTAATAGACTGCCATTATTAGCTGATTCGATCGTGTTTTTACCAGCCAAAATTTGGGTGAAATCTGCGGATAGTTGGAGATTGGGAGTCAAGCTATAACTCGCTCCCACACCGACTCCTGCTACAGTTCCATAGTAATTCAAGCCTTGGCCATCAAACCCGATTCCTGCATTTCTGAGGGCATTTGGATCTCCTTGGATTTCCGAGACCGCCAAATTACTAGGAAAAATACTAAGACGAGGATTTAAATGCAACGACAATTTCTCAGTTGCTTGATAAGATATCGGCAAACCTAAACCCCAAATTACTGAGTTATTTGGGGCGAGGATGCGATCGACACCCACGCCACCAGCCGCAGTTTGGGAATAGTCAATGCTGCGTTGCGGGCGGAAAAACAATGCGGAAAAAGGAGCAGGAAATTCCGCTCCAGCGACGATCGCCCCTTGTAAACGAGATTGATTGTAAAAACGCCACTTGGCTTGGATGGGAATGCTGTTATTCAGAATCTGTAACTGACTATTGGGGCGTACTAGGTTGGCAAAAATGGTGTCGTCTTTACCTGCTAAACTGATCCCAAGTTGGCCATCATTACCCAACCCATAAACCAGATCAAGGGCGGCATCATTACTCCGATTCACCTGTCTACCAGTGCCACCTCTAAAGTCGTAGGGATTGTTAAAAGAAGTGCCACCAAACTGCAAAAGCAAATTATCTTGCCCGATCGGCTGGGCTGTTTCCCAACCAAATAATCGAAATGGACTGTCTTTTACTGGCGATTTTTTCGAGGGCGTAATGGCAAATTCTGGTGGTGTGGAAGTTTGCGCTGGTGTTGATAACTCTTGTGGTACTGGGGGTATTTGTGGCGCTGGTGGGGTAGGAGGGAGCTGGATCGGCGTAGTTATAGCCGGTGGCACCACCAGTTCAGCCGACTGTACTATTACCTTAGCTGTTTGATCGTCTGGAGTATTAACAACTGGTGCTGATTTCTGCCGTAAGTCTTGCAGACGACCGATCGGTTCTCGGAGTTTTGGCTTTGGCAATATGAAGCCATCGAAAACTGTAGGTTGAGAAATAACCGAAAATAACTTGTTGCTGTCGTTTGTCTTAACATCTAATGCTTTGTTCTGTTGTTCGAAGCTATTGTCACGGGGAGTAATTGGTAACAGGTTGACGCCATTTTGGGCACCAAATTTTCTATTGTCGAAGGGATAAGGAGAGGGGTTGGGGGGGAATTCTGTCCGAGCTTTCATCCAATCAGGAAAATCTTCATTAGCTTTTGGTTTTTCTGCCCGACCTGGTAAGTGATTAGTCAGCAACGTGCCGATCGAAACCACCAAAAATGACAAAAAGACCCGAAGAGAGGTTTGCGCTCGCATGTAAAAGTTAGGTATGGTACACCACTGCCCTAGTCGAATATCTGGGTGCCAGATGACTGGTTCTCCATCAGAATTTATCTCTAGGTACAAGTTAGTCCACATCCTACAATGAATCACCCCTCACAAGGCGTTACTCGTAACACATTAATCAAGGATTTTTTTACCATGAAAGATATTTCAGTGATATTAAAATAGCTTTCCCCAAGGGAAAAAATCATCTAGAGTTAAGAAAGATACCTCCACACCCGATCAGCTATGCACTTAAGCGACATTACTCATCCCAACCAACTTCACGGCTTGTCGGTGCGCGAACTAGAACAAATCGGTCGAGAAATCCGAGAAAAACACCTAGAAACAGTCTCTACAATCGGTGGCCATTTAGGGCCAGGTTTAGGGGTCGTAGAACTGACGATCGCCCTCTATCAAACCTTGGATCTGGATAAAGACAAAGTAGTCTGGGACGTAGGGCATCAGGCTTATCCCCATAAATTATTAACTGGCAGATACCAGAATTTTGATACTTTGCGTCAAAAAGGCGGCATCGCTGGGTATTTGAAACGCTGTGAAAGCAAATTTGACCACTTTGGAGCCGGACATGCTTCCACGAGTATTTCGGCGGCTTTGGGCATGGCGATCGCCCGCGATTTAAAAGGAGAGGACTTCAAATGCGTCGCCGTCATTGGTGATGGAGCCTTAACCGGTGGGATGGCCTTAGAAGCCATTAATCATGCCGGACATCTCAAAAAAACTAATTTGTTGGTGGTGTTAAACGACAATGAAATGTCGATCTCTCCTAATGTGGGTGCCATTCCACGCTATTTAAATAAACTGCGAGTCACACCCGAAATCCAGTCTATTACCGACAATTTACAAGGACAGTTCAAAAACATTCCTTTTGTTGGTGAGGCTTTATCCCCAGAACTCGATCGGGTCAAAGAAGGCATGAAGCGTTTAGCGGTGCCCAAAGTGGGAGCTGTGTTTGAAGAACTGGGCTTCACTTATATGGGACCAGTGGATGGCCATAATATTGCTGAGCTAATTGCTACCTTTAAGTCAGCACACAAACATCAAGGCCCTGTATTGGTTCACGTTGCTACCACCAAAGGCAAAGGCTACGAAATTGCCGAGAAAGATCAAGTAGGCTACCATGCCCAAACGCCTTTTAACCTGACTACTGGCAAGGCAATTCCCTCCAACAAACCCAAGCCCCCTGGATATTCTAAGGTTTTTGCCCACACCTTAATTGGCTTGGCGCAGCATAATCCTAAAATTGTAGCGATTACTGCTGCCATGGCAACGGGGACTGGTTTAGACAAATTCCAAGCCAAACTTCCTAAACAATATGTAGATGTGGGAATTGCTGAGCAACATGCCATTACATTAGCGGCAGGGCTGGCTACGGAAGGAATGCATCCAGTAGCAGTTATTTACTCCACCTTCTTGCAGCGGGCTTTTGATCAAATCATTCATGATGTTTGCATTCAAAATCTGCCCGTATTTTTCTGTATGGATCGAGCGGGAATTGTGGGCGCTGATGGCCCCACCCACCAGGGAATGTATGACATTGCCTATCTCAGATTTATTCCTAATATAGTAGTGATGGCTCCCAAGGATGAAGGTGAGTTACAGCGGATGGTGGCTACTGGGGTGGCCTATACCGATGGCCCAATCGCTATGCGTTATCCCCGTGGAGAAGGCTATGGTGTGCCGTTACTAGAAGAAGGCTGGGAAACTTTGCCGATCGGCAAAGGCGAAATTCTGCGACAGGGTGATGATGTGCTAATGGTGGCTTATGGCTCCATGGTGCATCCGACTCTCCAGGCGGCGCAGTTACTGAGTGAGCACGGCATTGAAGCTACGGTGATCAATGCTCGGTTTGTGAAGCCACTGGATACTGAGCTGATCTTGCCGCTGGTTGCAAAGATTAAGAAAGTGGTGACGATCGAAGAGGGCTGTCTCCAGGGTGGCTTTGGTTCGGCTGTGACCGAGGCAATTGTAGATGCCCGGATCATGGCGGAGATCGATCGGATTGGAGTGCCAGATTTACTGGTAGAACATGCTTCTCCGAATGAATCGCTGTTTAGCTTGGGTCTCACTAGTCCCCAAATAGCCGATCGGGTGCGCACTACTTTCTTTGCCGATAGTAATGCCAAAACTTTGAGTGGTGTTATTTAAACCTTATTCTGAAATATGAGAAACCAGCAAAACGCAAAAAACAAAAATTGCGTTTTGCTGTCAAGATTTGATATGCTGTAGGTAATCCAATCAGTAGATAAGATTATTTATGGCAAGAATTAGATTGCCTACACCTTTTGTACAGTTAATGCAGGGT
>JANOXZ010000503.1:0-5800 GCA_031418695.1 Synechococcales cyanobacterium VAR_35_metabat_10 | reverse complement strand
CCAACAAAGGCTTCAGGAAAGAAAATTCAGCGGGAATAGGCAGCAAAAATACCGGAGCTAGCATGAGGTTGGCCACTAACAGACCCAACACCAGACCTAGTGAACGAGCTACCAAAACATCGATCGGCATCGATCGAATCTGTTTTTCCAGTCGCCGGTAGATGGTGATCACAAAAAAACCAAATACCCCACCAAAGAATCCACCAAAACCAGCAGTAACAAGCCGTAAGCCTGATACATTGTTGACTTGGGCGATCAGCTCGGCTGGTAAAATATCAATGATGTCGTAGCCTACGCCAGCCACCGCAGCAACCAGCAATAAAATAATAATGGCGTTGAGCATGAAAAGCTCCAGAATAATAATGAGCGGCAAAGCCGTCGCTTTAATTATAAGCTCGATTGTTCGGTCTGCTAGCTCTTTGCTAGTACGGATTGCATCAGTTAATCGAATACTTCACATACTCACAGCAGGAGCACGAGCCATTGCGATTATTAATAATGTCCACTTCAGTAGGGGCGCTCGGTAGCGGTTTGGGCGGAGGCGTAGAGTTGACGGTTAAAAACCTGGCGATCGAAATGCGCCGTCGAGGTCACGAAATTCATCTGGTGGCTCCTGCCGGTTCAGAGCTGTTAGATTTCTCGATCGCCCAGATCCCGGGCAATTTGCAAACCACTGCCCAAACCCAAGAAATTTCCGATCCGATCGCCATGCCCGCTGATCCGGTGTTGGCCAATATGTGGAGCTATGCCCGCCAGGTACAAGCTAAGTATGATCTGATCTTCAACATTGCCTACGACTGGTTGCCGTTTTATCTGACACCTTGGTTTCAAACCCCGATCGCCCATTTTATTAGTATGGGTTCGCTGATCTCGGCCTTGGATCAAGAGATGGGCAAAGTGGCGATCAATTTTCCGGGTTCGATCGGAGTCTGTAGCCGCACCCAAGCTGAAACCTTTAAGTTTGCCGAGCATTGTCAAATTCTGGGTGGCGCGGGGTTAGATCTGGAAGTTTATGAATATCGAGCAAATCCCTCCAATGCCTTAGCTTTCCTCGGTCGTATTTCGCCAGAAAAAGGCTTGGAAGATGCCCTGGCAGCAGCCAAAGCCACTGGTTTGATATTGAAAATCATGGGCAAAGTCCAAGACGAAGCCTATTGGCAGCAACTCCAAACCGAATATGCTGGCTACTTTGAATATTGTGGCTTTCTAGACACAGCAGCGATGCAGCAGATCGTGGGGAATTGTCGGGCGTTGTTGATGACTCCGCGCTGGGTGGAGGCTTTTGGTAACGTGGCGATCGAGGCTTTAGCCTGCGGAGTACCAGTGATTTCTTATGCCCGAGGTGGTCCGACCGAGATTGTGCGAGACGGTAAAACAGGGTTTTTGGTGGAGCCAGATAGTGTGGTTGGGTTGGTGGCGGCTATTGGGAAGTTGGGGGAAATTGATCGATCGGTCTGTCGCCAACAAGCAGAACAAGAATATTCCTTAGCTGCCTGGGGAGATCAATTGGAAGATTGGTTTGCTAGCTTGGTCATGACCAACAACGAATACATCGATTACTAACGGCATTTGCATAGTGTTGTCACGACTGCGCGAGCCTTCTGGGAAGTAGGCATCACTCTGTCTCAGAATTTAGCTCGGACATTAGCTCTTCGCAGCTCTGCCACATTTCTACCCGATGATCTCGATAGATTTTGGCAATAAATGGCGCAGGGTGATTGCAGACTAAATTTTTCATTGGCTCGATCGCTTGCAACAGAATATTAATCATTTCAGAACTAGCAAGGTTTTGAGAAGCTAGGATAAATAGCTTAATTCCAGCGAGGGTAACAGCGATCTTCTCTGAAGTTCGTCTGCTGATGTTCGCATCTTTGGTAAGAACAACCCATTGTCGTGAACCTACTTGTGGCAACCAGTCTACATCCAGAGCATCAGGAGCAAAATGAGCGTCATGAATTTCCACTGTCAGGCCAGCATTCCGCAGAGCATCTGCAACTTTTTTGCTGCCCAGGCAGCGATCAATAAAGAAAGTAATTGGTGGTGAAGTCATGTTGCTGAGGAGGACATTTCGCAGCGAATAGCTTCTTCAATTAAATGATGAGCACAATTATAATCATCAGCCAAATCCTCTAAGGAATCGCCAGCTACATAACGCTCTGCCACAATTTTGGTGGGGATCCCTGTTCCCACAATTACAAGTTGACCAAAAGCAATGCGAGGATCGATTACTACTAGGCGAGAACTATTGGCTTCTTGGGAATGGGTGAAGGGGTAGAGCTTGATGGCCAATCCTGTATCATCTGGTTCAATCCGCTCCAAATGAGCAGTTAGTGACTCTTTAAGAATTCCTTGTTCAGTGAGAGAAGCATTGATCAACGTGCCATAGTGATCAACAAATATATCGATACCATTAGTCCGAAATTCACTATGAGCTAAAGGGTGAGTTACTTGCAATTGGGATTCTAGATAGTCTAGAGCTACTCGCACCTTATCCAGTTGAATTTTATGATGTTTGCGAATTGCCCTTAGTACATGAATTTCTACTAAATTGATGAATGAGAGTAGCGGAGAAGCAGCAAGTGGAATTAATGGTGCGAAAAATTGGTGTGTTTGGGTGGGAGGATAGCGCCGACCGGCAACCCAAGAACGTACCGTTCTCACCGGAATCCGCAAATATCGAGCAGCTTCACTCACATTATATGTAGGTATATCTCTGGGATCTTTCTCCCCATAAATATCAACTAATTTCTTCTGACCAGTTAGACGGTTTCGATTTTCTGTCACATTTTGCACAATTGTATTACTAGAAATACCATCAGCTTCTTGAAAGATTTGCTCGATCGACTTTTTTAAATCCTTATCCTGCTTCAACAATTCCTTCAACTGTACTCGCAAAGCGGCTTGTGAATCATCATCTTCATGATTATCCTTAGTCACATTAATCGCTACTTCTCTCGTCTTTACCTGCGGATTCAATTCCTCCCAAATAGTCTGGGCTATAGCAAAATTTGCCTCTCCAAACTTACCTGCTGCTGATTCAGTATCTTGATCAACTGTTTTACCACCCAGCTTTAGTAAAGCCGGGAGAAATGAAATCAGAACAGCAGTCAGATTAGCAATTTCCATATATTCATCCTTCAGCTAGAGGTTTTTTGATTGGTTGTTGGATGTAAATCATAGTTTATCAATTAATCACAGTTTATCAATTAATCACAGTTTAGACACATTCATATCCCATCCCGATCGATTGCTCCTCTGGTTCCAAATCAATTAATCGATCGCCAGCCCCTTCTTTATTTAAAAGCGGTGAACTATCTACAGCCATTTTCAACAACCGAGCTTGATCAGTAATCACAGTGGCAACTTGGCCAACTTGAGCAACCAACATTCCAGTCAGGAACTCAGTACGACCACCGAAGCGCACTGCCTGATCACCAATACTACCGACCGGCACTGCCCGCAGCGCCGTCACCGGAATCTGTTTGCTACAACCGAGACTAGTGAGTAACACCAACTTGTCGCTGCTCTGTACCGCCAAAGCATTCACCAACTGTTCCTTGCTACCTACTCGTAGACCTTGGACTCCTTGAGATGGACGACCTTGTACTGGCATTTGATCTTGGGAAATCGTTAGTCGGACTAAACGCCCCATGGAAGTAGCTATAACCAGTTCCTTTGCTCTACCATCGATCGGCACCGCAAACAGTAACTTATCGTCATCCTTCATTTTAATCAACGAAATACCTCGGGCGCTGCTGGCGGTCAACTCCGAAAGAGACAGACGTTTCACTCGGCCTTGAGCAGTTACTAAAATTATGGCATTAGTAATTAACGCATTTGGATCACTGGGGTCAACCTTAGGAAAGTTGAGATTTCTAACGATTTTTGCGCCATCTAAGCCAGGAATAATCACATCAAGTGATTCACCTAGTTGTTTGCTGTTAGAGACTTTTGGCAGCCGATCGACTTTCACCGAATGAGCTTTAGCACTATCGCTAATCACAATGATTTCTTGATCACTCATGATCGATCGACGACTAGTTACAAATTCAGTGGTGCTAGTTAACCGCTGAATTTCATCGTTAAATCTTCGCACTAAACCACTACGCAGAAACTCTAGTTCTACTAACTGCGCTGGTTCTGGTGGCGTAATCATCAATGAGATCTGTTGAGAACGAGCAGCAGCTTTTTCCCTGGCAATTTCTTTAGCTGGGGGTCTTGGGGGAAGAGTTGAAGTGCGAGGAGAGGTCTTAGTAGCAGTTGGAATTTTTGCCAATTCTGGGGGTGCAGATGCTGTAATTTCATCATCAGGTGCATCCTCAGGAAATAGCTCTGGAATTTCGTGGGCTTCAACCAGGATGCTGTTATCTTCGTCAGTTGATTCTGCGATCGCCTCGTAGGTAAGCGCCAATAGTGTAGAAGACTCTTGTGGAAAAGCATCCAAGGGCGCAATCAGCTCAACCACTGGCTTGGGTACTTTGGGTGGTGCTGGTGGAGTCGGTAGAATCGGCTTGGCGTTGATAATTTTGGTGCGTCTGGGGTCAGCGTATTTTTTCCGCAACGCCCGCAGATCTTTTTTCATGGATTTAAGCAATTCTTTGCGATCTTGCAGCAGCTTTTGTAAGCCAGCAATTTTGCCTTGCAACTCTGCTAATTCATTAGCCAAATTCTGACGCTCCATACCAGTTAGGCGGCGCATCGGCATTGCCAAAATTGCATCAGCTTGTTCTTCGCTGAGAGATAATCTCTCCACCATCTGCATTTTGGCGGTGCTGCCATCTGGAGAACCACGCAGAATTTCGATCGTCTCATCCAAGTTATCGAGGGCGATCGTTATACCATTCACAATGTGGGCGCGCTGTTCAAAGCTGTCTAGCTCCTTGCTGTATTGACGAGTGAGAGTTTCTTCCCGGAACTTCAAAAACTCTTGCAGAGCTTCCCGCAAACTAAGCTGTCGCGGTAAACCATCGACGATCGCCAGAAAAATTGCGCCAAAGTTACTCTGGAGCGCAGTTTGACGATAGAGGTTGTTGATGACTTTTTGATGATCACTATCTTTCTTGATCTCGATCACAACTCTCATGCCATCTCGATCACTTTCATCCCGAATATCGGCGATGTTGTCGATTTTACCGGCATTAACTAATTCTGCAATTCGCTCAATCCAGCCTGCTTTATTTACCTGAAAGGGCAGCTCTGTGACTATGATCGCATTCCGCCGCTTGCGATGTTTCCCAGGGACTTTGGCCTGTTGAGCGGCTTCTTCTATATGAAAAACTCCCCGTACTGGAATAATTCCGCGACCGGTGCGATAGGCTTCCACAATGGCATCGTTGCCAATAATCTCACCACCGGTAGGAAAATCTGGCCCAGGAATAATTGTCCAGAGTTCATGGTCAGGCAAATTGGGATTATCAATTAAGGCGATCGTGCCATCAATAATTTCACCCAAATTGTGAGGTGGAATATTGGTAGCCATTCCCACCGCAATCCCCGAACAACCGTTCACCAGTAGTACCGGAAACTCCGCTGGTAATACAGTGGGTTCTTGCTGAGAATTATCGAAGTTACCAACAAAATCTACAATGTCGCTGCTGATTTCCCCCAGCACCGCCTCATAGCCAATCCCCGACAACCGAGTTTCGGTGTAACGCATCGCTGCCGGTGGATCGTTGTCGATCGAACCAAAGTTGCCATGTCCCCCCAGCAACGGATAGCGCGAAGAAAAATCTTGTACCAGCCTGACCAGAGCATCATAAACCGACTGGTCGCCGTGGGGGTGATACTTACCCAGGACATC
>JANOXZ010000502.1:0-2362 GCA_031418695.1 Synechococcales cyanobacterium VAR_35_metabat_10 | reverse complement strand
TGATTTATTTGAGGGTCTGCAAAAAATTGATTGGTCGCAGTATCTCACCCCAGAACTAACTTTGGCCGTGACTGTTACCGGTAAGACCGAGAAGCTGAACCATAGCCATTTCACGGCTGTCCAAGCCAAACGGGCGATCGTCGATCAACAGCAAAAGCAATTTGGCGCTCGGTCAGATATTGATACCGATAACCCAGCAGTGCGGGTCAATGTTCATATTCACCAAGAAGTCTGCACGGTTAGCCTAGATAGCTCTGGCAACAGTTTGCATCGGCGGGGCTATTGTCCGGCAGTAGGCGATGCGCCTTTAAAAGAGTCTCTCGCTGCTGCGCTGATTAAAATTTCTGGTTGGCAGCCCAATATGGCTTTTTTTGATCCGCTCTGTGGTTCTGGAACTTTGCCGATGGAAGCGACAATGGCGGGTTTGAATATTGCGCCGGGAATTTTTCGGGAGCAGTTTGGTTTTGAATCTTGGCCAAGTTTCGATGAGCCATTGTTCGATAAGTTGTTTAAGGAAGCCGAGGCCAGTGAAATTGGGGAGTTAACGGTGCCGATTTTGGCCAGCGATCACAATTGGGCAGTGGTAGAACAGGCTAAATCTAATGCGGTGAGTTGTGGGATCGATCGACATATTCAATTTGCTCAAAGAGAATTAGCTGACGTAGAAGCACCAGCAGACTCGGGGGTGTTAATGTGCAATCCGCCTTATGGGGTGAGACTGGGACGCAATGAAGATCTGGGAGATTTTTATAAGCTTTTAGGTGATGTGCTAAAGCATCGGTTTAAGGGTTGGACCGCTTATGTGCTGAGTGGTAATAAGGAGTTGGCGAAGTCGATCGGGCTGCGATCGGCGGCACGGACTGCGGTTTACAACGGCACGATTCCCTGTCAGCTCATGAAATACGAAATGTACTAGGAAACTCCTGTTTTAGCTCAGCGGATATAATGCCGGAAATACTCGCTCTACTAAGTGGCGAAGTTGTCATATAAATTAGCCTTGCTAATTTCATCAGCACCATTATAATCCATCCTTTCAGTGGCCTTAGATGAAGTAAATTCTGACTCCCGCAACTCCAAAAAACCAGCGAAAAATTGCCCTTAATACTTTTGGCGGAGTCTAGAAATCAAGCAGCGGCTTAAAATCAAGAGCACCCCCGCGCTGCACCTATGAACCCCCAGCCACTCCTCAATTTTCTGCATACTTTGCCCGCCATTATCGCCAAAGCTCCACCAGTGATTGGAGTCTCAGCCCAGGCGCAGGTTAAAGTTCTGCTGCTGCTCGATCGATCTCTCAAAAACATCTTCATCGATCCTCAACTTCTCAAATCCCCCCTAGATCTGCGTATCGGGATATTAGAGGCGATCAAAGATGCCCACCAATTTCGAGAGCGCCAGGTGCAGCTCGTGATTTCTCGGCATACCTGCGTAGCCAAACTATCACTTTGGGATGTAGAAGGTACCTTGCTAGCCGTCAAAGGTCAGCAAGCAGCCGCAGCTCTTGGGGTGCAGGGAATTGGTAGAAATCGATTGGTTTCGGTGGTGAGAGGACAGCGGGGGGAAATTGATCGATTGGTGCTGAACTCTGTGAAGATCTGTGACTCCAGGGAGTTGGAGAGATCGATCATTGAGGCAGCGCAACAAGGACAAGAGAAAATTAGTGACTTGCAGAAAAATTGGCCTTTCCCAGATTTAGCTTGGCTTTGATCACCTGGTGAATTATCCCAGAGCCAACAGTCATTTATTAACGTCATTTATTAACAAAGTAGTTCGATCGGCAGTCCATCTGGGTCAGTAATAAAAGCCACCTCATAGGTGCGATCGCCAATCATTTGCTGATGGGGAGCCAGTAAAACCTTTAAATCTAGCTTGTGCTCAGGACTTTCTGCTAGGCGGCGCTGCAATTTTTGCAGCCAGTTAGTTAAATCAGTTTCTTCTCCCGCCACATCAAAAGACAAGTGATAGTAGCCCACATAATGCTCATCATTAAAAGCATCGGGAGCCGGATGGGGCTGAGGGATCTGGATTAGTTCTAAGCGGGACTGTTGACCCGTTAGCCAGCAGGCTAAAGTATAGCCAGTGGTAAATCGCTCACTCATCTCAAAGCCCAAGCACTCATAAAAAGCGATCGATCGATGAATGTTAGCCGTGCGGATAGAAACATGGTGCAGCATAGCTAGGGAGTCATACGAAAATAAGGGTAATGCACCGGAATCCCCGGTTCTTTCTCTAATTGAAAGTTGATTGTTGCCCAACAGGGTTCTATATCGCTGCTGGGGCTAAAAGATACGGGCAAACCCAACAAACGTGGCGGATCGCCCTCGGCTACCCAGGGTGCGCCTTTTTCTAGGTGGTTGATCATCAG
>JANOXZ010000501.1:0-13531 GCA_031418695.1 Synechococcales cyanobacterium VAR_35_metabat_10 | reverse complement strand
AATACTCGCGACACCGGCGCTTAGTATTATGCGCGTCTGGTAATATCAGCCGCTCAGACATTTTGAATGACTAAGAATCACCAAAAGAGCAAGGTAAGGTTTATACCTTACCTTGCTCTTTTTGTTGTTTCTAGGATATTTGTGCCCCAGCCACATCAAGCTGAAGGATCTGCACGATCGGCTCAATGCCCATTATTTGCCAAGCCGCCGACATTGCTTGGACTACTTGGCTAGCTCTACTTTCATCTACCAACGCCAACAAGGTTGGTCCAGCACCACTAATGACCAGGCCATAAGCCCCTGCCGCCACTGCGGCCTGTTCTACCTCTGTATAACCTTGGATCAACTTTTGCCGGTAGGGCTGATGAATGCGATCAACCAATCCTGCCTTCACCCATTGACTGTTACCGGTCTCTAAACCACGCATTAACAAAGCCAAGTGCGAAATATTAAACACCGTATCAGCGCGGCTATAAGTAGCTGGTAAAACCTGTCTGGCTTCGGCTGTAGACAGCTCAAAGTTAGGGATCGCCACCACTGGCGCAATCGTTGAATGCCAAGGGATATCACAAATTTCCCATTGTTCGCCATAGCTAGCCGCCAATCGACAGCCCCCAATCAAAGCAGGCACCACGTTATCGGGGTGGCCTTCCATGGCGATCGCCATTTCCATAATCTCTGCTGGGCTTAACGGAAACCCAGCGATGCCATTACCACCCAAAAGTCCACCGACGATCGCTGTAGCTGAACTCCCTAATCCTCGGGCTAAAGGCACTTCTAAGTCAATTTCTAGTTTTATCCCTGGAATAGGTCGTTGTAGTCGATCAAACACCTTTATAAAAGCTTGATAAGCCAAGTTCTCAGAGCTGAGGTCTACCCGACTGGCCTCGGCACCTTTGGCCACAATACTCAGAGCATCTGCCAAGGTAAAAGTAAATTGGTTGTACAGACTCAATGCTGCACCAATGCAGTCGAAACCTGCACCTAAATTAGCAGTAGTGGCTGGGACTTTAACGCTGACTGACATAGGTGAAGACTCCGATTTGACTGTAGGTCATTCTACAGAAATTCGGAATCTTCCGCGCACAAGATTTTGATTACTTTAAGCCGCTCCAGAACAGCAGAGTAAACAAGCGAGGCAACATTAACCAAGCAGCTACCATCAGAGAAGCCATTGCCGAAATCAAGACAGCACCAGCGGCACAATCTTTAGCGACCTTAGCTAATTCGTGATAGGTTTTTTCTACAGTTAGGTCTACTACTGACTCGATCGCGGTGTTTAGTAGTTCTAAAGTAAGCACCAAACTACAGACGATCGAAATAATGGCCATTTCTACCGGAGGCAATCTGAGATAGGCTCCTAAGCAAACCGCCAAAGTACCTACTGCACAATGCACCCTAAAGTTGCGCTGAGTCATGAAAGCATAGCTTACTCCCGCCGAAGCGTAGCGGAAACTAGCGAAAAAAGTGTTGGCTACCTGCAAGGCCATATCGCGCTTGTGGGCAGACTTTTTACCAACCAATCCAGAAGCTTTAGTTGCCATAGGAACAGAGGGAGAAGTAATGATTGTAGACTCGTCCAGTTTATGCTCCATAGCTTGTTTTCCCCACCGTAAAAAATATGAATTATTTGATCGTATTTACTGTGCCAGTGATACTTATAGCTTAGTATCACTTGAAGACTGTGTCTCAATTACTACATTAATTGTTCCCAGTAAAATGTCTTGACAAGCCAACATTTCTGCCAATCTCTGGTCATCTGGGTGATCCCAGCCTAGTAAATGTAAGAATCCGTGACTGGCTAACCACAGCAACTCGATCGAGAGGGAGTGACCCTGCACATCGGCCTGTTTTTGAGCCGTTTCTATAGAAATAATAATATCACCCAGATATAGCGGCAAGCTACCCATCTCTGGAGGTAAGATCATCTCGTCTTCTAGGGCAGCAAAAGCTAATACATCGGTGGGTCGATCGATCTGGCGGTATTGGGCATTGAGACTCTGAATCTCGGTATCATCAGTCAGCCGCAGGGTGATCTCATAGTCGGTAGCCGGGGGTAAGCCTAGTTCGGGCTGGGCAATCCAGGTCTGAAAGTACCCTGACCAAGTAGCTTCGTTGATATCGATAGATGTCTGGTCAAGGGTATTTTGAACGGTGAGTTCTAACATTTAGCGAGTCAGGTAGGCCAAACCGATAAATAGAACCAATAAGCCTGCGGTACTCAAGAAAAAATGCTGAAGCGATTTGCCCCGCTTCTTGACCATGTTGCGCATGGCAAGCTTGACGTAACTGTCTGGGCGCTTTTCTGGTTCAGTGCTAGAGATTTCCATATCAGGGGTGCTCTCAGCATCAATTTCAGGGTTTTCTTGATTTCCTGGATTAGTAGTTTCGGTGGTCATAAGATTGAGAGATTGATGGATAAGAACGTTTGAGCTGAGAATTAATTTCCCAAGATTTCAGACTTTTAGGACTCCTGAGCTGTTACAGATTTCAATTGTAGGGTGGGCACTGCCCACGATTGGGTTCCTAGAACTTTGTCGCATTATCAATATTTTTCACGGATGTTGAAAACCCGCATAGATTGCGGGCAATGCTGTAGAGAAGTTAGGTGATTTCCATGAATAAGTACACCGCTGTCGTTGGCTTCGATTCCGCTCAGCCAACTAAACTTTTAAAATAGTTGGTATTTTGTTTGAGAGAAATCACCTTACTAGTAATAGGCTGAAATGACAATGGTGGGCACTGCCCACCCTACAAATAGAAGATACTTTTCTTTAGCTGCTCCAGCTTTCGCGGTCTTCGCGGCCACCTAGGCTGCTGCGACTGCCTGGATTGCCCGCAACTCCGTTTTTAGCTTTCTTGGCGCTCCGCTGGAGGGCATCTAGCCGCGACTCATAGCGGCGACGGAGGCTCTTTTTGGAGGTGTCATCGATCAGAGACTTTAGGGCGCTGGCAAGACTCTTGTAGGCGTTGGGCAGAGTATAACCAAACCTTGTGGCCAGGGCGATCGCCTTTTCATCGGCATCGATCGATTCCTTGACATATCGTTCGTTGTTGTTGCGCACATACAGGCGGTAGCCTGAAATGCCACAAAGCGATAGGGCTAAGACTAATAGCAGGCCATCCCGCACCCACAGCTCACCCACAGCACCACCAAGACCAATGGCTAATGCGGCCATTTCCCAGCCATCCCGGGGGATGGTGTCTTGCTGGACGCGCGCTACTTCATGCCAAAACAGCAGATTGCGCTGGTCGATCGCCAGTTTTTCCCATTTGACCAAGTCGATTTGAATTTCCACTTGATCTTTCCCAATTTCTTCGCACCGCACTAAGGGTGGATTGACTTCGGTGGTGGTTTCCACCGTCACCCAACTTTGCAGTTCGGGGGGAATGATACTCTTCAAGCGGCGCAGCTCACTCATTTCCGCGCGAGCAGAGGCAGTAGTGTAGGACATAGGTTGTCTGAAGTTCGATCGAGATATTTTCTAATTGTAGCCATTCATCCCCAAAATAGATATCGGAAATCCGCCATTGAGAGAAAGTTTTCTGGGAATTGATTGAGATATCGATATTTCAGATAGCGATCGGGGTCATTGTGCCCAGTGATGAATATTGATATGTTCCATGTTAATAAGGGGCTTTGGAGTTCTTGCCTGGTTGGACTGTTACCACGTCATCCATATCATGTAGTATGAATTGGGACTTTCTGGCAATTGAAATTGTGAAATTGGGTGGATCGCGGAACTATCTGATGCTCTGCTGCGACACTCGATTGAGTTTCTTTCCTGAATTGGCAACACTATCCGTGAAAGCATAGTCAAATGCCTCGATCACCTTTCGAGGGAAACCGTTCTCTATTTTACTCAGCGCACTTAAATTGTGTGGCACCAGGGGCCAAATGAAAAAAATTTTACTGGTGGATGATGATAAGACGTTACAGACTGTTTTGACACGCTATTTAGAAAAGCGTGGATATTCGGTACAGGTAGCGACTTCCGGCATCCAAGGATTGAAAATGTTCTCACAAGATCCACCAGATTTGGTGGTGTCCGACATTATGATGCCGGGGATGGATGGCGTAGAGTTCTGTCGCAGACTACGCGCTACTCGTCCTGGTCAGTTGGTGCCATTTATTTTTCTGACTGCTAAGAAAGATTTGGAAGACCGGGTACAAGGCCATTACATTGGTGCTGATGATTACATCACTAAGCCTTTTGAGCCTTTAGAGCTGTTGGCCAAAATTGAATCTCAGTTAGAGCGCTCTCGTCGGATTCACTCTGAGATGATCCGCCTAATTCAGCAGGCTCCCGAAGATACTTCGGCAGTTAAAGAAGAACAAGTAGAAGCTCCCGCTGCTGTGGCAGTTGCTACTCGGCCACCTTTACCCACCGAGCCTACCGAAGAGTTGCCTTTAACTCCGGCTGAAGCGCGGGTATTTTGGGAAGTGATTCAAGGATTGACCAATAAGCAGATCAGCCAAAGACTGTTTATTAGCCCCCGCACTGTCCAGACTCACTTGAGCAATATTTTGACTAAGCTGAGTTTGGAAAACCGATCGCAGTTGGTGCGCTTTGCTTTTGAGCATGGACACCGCCCGCCTTTGGCTGAGAAAGTCGAAAATTAGATTGATTTCAATCTTAATTTCAGCGCCTCTATGGAAATTGTTTCATGGGGGTGTTCTTCTCATTGACTAGGTCTTTGCAGATCCATGAAAACCATTTCAATAGCATTTCACTCTATTAATGGGGGCATTGCACCTTAACTCATCTCTCGGTTATAGTCTTGGATCGCCTTCACTGTCAAAGGTTCACGTTGCAAGGAGCTGATTGCCGCCGCTGTGGCCTTTGCCCCTGCGATCGTCGTAACAATTGGCACCTTATAAGTCAACGCCGTTCGCCTAATTAACCGTCCATCAGCCTGCGCTTCTTCTCCAGAAGGCGTATTGATAATTAACTGAATCTGCTTATTCTTAATTACATCCACCACATTAGGCCGCCCCTCATGCAGCTTCAACACCGACTCAATCTCTAAACCATGGGATTTTAAGACTTGACGAGTTCCCGCTGTAGCGACAATCGTAAAGCCCAGCTCAATAAAACTACGAGCGATCGGCACCACCGCCTGCTTATCTCGATCGTTGGTAGAAATAAACACCTTGCCCACCGCAGGCAACTGCTGACTAGCCCCTAGCTCTGCCTTGGCATAAGCCCTTCCAAAGTCCACATCAATACCCATCACCTCTCCAGTCGATCGCATCTCTGGTCCCAAAATGGTATCTGTACCGGCAAATTTCTCAAAAGGCAACACTGCTTCCTTCACCGCCATGTGGGTAGGAATCACCTCGGTAGTGTAGTTTAAATTCGCCAGAGTTTCCCCCGACATTAACCGCGCCGCGTAGCCCGCCAAAGGAATCCCTGTCGCTTTAGCCACAAATGGCACCGTCCGGGAAGCCCGAGGATTGGCCTCGATAATATAGACTTGCTCTCCCTGCACCGCAAACTGAATATTCATTAGCCCCAACACTTTTAGAGACTGTGCCAACTGCGTTGTCCAAGTGCGAATTGTAGCTACAGTAGCCTCGCTCAAAGAAATATACGGCAACGAGCAAGCCGAGTCGCCAGAATGAATTCCGGCCTGTTCAATGTGCTCCATAATGCCCCCAATCACCACCATGCCCGTGCGATCGGCGATCGCATCTACATCTACTTCGATCGCATTCTCTAAAAACTGGTCAATCAAAATTGGGTGATCTGGCTCCACCTGCACCGCGTAGACCATATAGCGCTCTAGCTCAGCATCGGAATAAACAATTTCCATTGCTCTGCCACCCAACACATAAGAAGGCCGCACCACTACCGGATAACCAATCCGATTGGCGACAATGACTGCCTCTTCAAAGCTGCGAGCAATGCCGTTTTCTGGCTGTTTGATATTTAATTTACGCAAGATTTTCTCGAACTTCTCTCGGTCTTCTGCTAGATCGATCGATTCTGGTGTAGTGCCCCAAATCTTAGTAGTTAAAGCCGGATGCTGTTCCAAATAACTCTGAATCGGCACCGCCAATTTCAATGGCGTTTGACCACCAAACTGCACAATCACCCCTTCTGGCTGCTCAGCTTCTAGGATATTCAGCACATCTTCTTTAGTCAAAGGCTCAAAATACAGCCGATCGCTGGTGTCATAATCTGTCGAAACCGTCTCAGGGTTAGAATTCACCATGATCGTCTCAAAGCCCTGCGCCCGCAGTGCATAAGAAGCATGACAACAGCAGTAATCAAACTCAATTCCCTGACCAATCCGATTCGGGCCACCGCCGAGAATCGCTACCTTCCTGCGAGTGGAAGGAATTACTTCTGACTCTTCTTCGTAAGTAGAGTAGTAATAAGGAGTCTCTGCTGCAAACTCCGCCGCACAGGTATCCACCAACTTATAAGCGGGCACTACACCCAAAGATTTCCGATACGTTCGCACTTCATCCTCAGTAGTTTTAGTGCAGTAAGCAATCTGTCGATCGCTAAACCCTTGGCGCTTAACATCCCACAGCCGATCGCGATCCAAAGCTGTCAAACTTTGTAGTGATTGCTCTGTTACCAATAAATCCGCCAACTTATCTAAAAACCACAGGTCAATCCCGGTCAATCCATAGATCTCTTCCACAGTCAAACCCAACAACATCGCATCCCGCAAACTAAACACCCGATCGGGGCTAGGAGTGCGCAACAAAGTCTTGACCTGCTCTAAAGTCGGCAGCACATCCGCCCGATCAGCACCCCAACCAAAGCGACCAATCTCTAATGACCGCAAAGCTTTTTGGAAAGACTCCTGAAAAGTCCGCCCGATCGCCATGGCTTCCCCCACCGATTTCATCTGGGTAGTTAGAGTAGAACTAGAACCCGGAAACTTCTCAAAAGCAAAGCGCGGAATTTTAGTAACTACATAGTCGATCGTTGGCTCAAACGAAGCCGGAGTTTGCTTAGTAATATCGTTAGGCAATTCATCCAAGGTATAGCCTACTGCTAACTTGGCTGCTAACTTAGCGATCGGAAACCCGGTAGCCTTAGAAGCCAAAGCCGAACTACGACTCACCCGAGGATTCATCTCGATCACAATATATTCGCCGTTCACCGGGTTCACCGCAAACTGAATGTTGGAACCACCAGTTTCCACCCCAATCTCCCGGATAATCTTCAGCGAAGCATCCCGCAGCCTTTGATATTCCTTATCAGTCAAAGTCTGCGCCGGAGCCACCGTAATTGAGTCGCCAGTATGCACACCCATGGGGTCAAAGTTCTCGATCGAACAAATAATCACCACGTTATCGGCCAGATCTCGCATTACCTCTAGCTCATATTCTTTCCAACCCAACAGTGATTTCTCAATCAAAATCTGATCCATCGGCGAAGCATCGATACCTACCTGCGCCAAAATCTCAAATTCTTCCTGGTTATAGGCAATCCCACCCCCAGTACCACCCATGGTAAAAGCTGGCCGGGTAATCAACGGATAGCTACCAATTTCTGCAGCCACTGCCTGCGCTTCGGCTAAAGTACTGGCAATCCCGGAAGGACACACCGGCACTCCAATTCGCGCCATTGCTTCTTTGAATAACAACCGATCTTCGGCCATCTCGATCGCCGGTAGCTTCGCGCCGATCAACTCTACATTGTATTTCTCTAGTACTCCGCTTTTCGCCAGCGCCACCGCCAAATTCAACGCCGTCTGCCCACCCATCGTGGGCAACAGTGCATCCGGGCGCTCTTGGGCAATCACCTTCTCTACAATTTCCGGAATCAGCGGTTCGATATAGGTGCGATCGGCTGTCTCCGGGTCAGTCATGATCGTGGCCGGATTGGAGTTTATCAAAATCACTTCATACCCTTCTTCCCGCAGCGCTTTACAGGCTTGGGTGCCAGAGTAGTCAAATTCACAGCCCTGGCCGATCACGATCGGGCCAGAGCCGAGGATTAAAATCTTCTGTAAGTCGGTGCGACGGGGCATGAGTAAAGCTCGATCTGAATTATAGACTCTACCAAATCTACCAGCATCGGGACAATCTGTGCCTAGCAATCTGATTTATTGATCAGATTGCGATTGGCGACGTGTACGACGAGGTGCTGATTCACCACCGCCACCTTCTGCTGGACGAGCGCGACGAGGAGCTGTTTCGCCACCACCGCCTTCCGCTGGACGTGTACGACGAGGAGCTGTTTCGCCACCACCGCCTTCCGATTGACGGGCGCGACGAGGAGCTGTTTCGCCACCACCATCTTCCGACTGACGTGTACGACGTGGTGCTTCATCACCGCTAGAGCTGCCAGATTCTCGGCGGGCACGGCGACGAGGTTCTGGAGCTGGGGCTGGTGCGGCTTCTGGCTCAGCTTGACGAGTCCGCCGACGAGGCTCTTCGGGTTCCGATCGACGAGAGGAACGACTTGGACGGTCTTCAGAGTTCGATCTACTGCTGCTGCCCCCTTCTTTGCTCTCCTTACCTTCTTCATCCTTCGGAACTGCCAAAGTCTTCATGATGCCAGGTCGTACTGGATCTAGCTTAATTTCAGCCTTTTGCTTGGCATAATTGGGTACCGGAAATTGCTGTACCGGCATTTCCTTTACCACATGGGACATAAACTGACCCCAGGCATAAGCAGCAGTGGTACTAGCATTACCAGTAGGGGCGTTATTATCGTTGCCTAACCAAACGGCTGTAACAGCTTGAGGAATATAGCCAATAAACCACAGATCTCTTTCTTTATCGGTAGTACCAGTCTTTCCAGCTACTGGACGACCAGGTAGTTGAGCATTTGTTCCAGTTCCCTCGTTAACCACCCCGCGCATCAGTGAAACAGCGATCGCTACATTATTGGTTTCCAAAATTCGCTGGGGATTAAGTTTGTTTTCGTACAAAACATTACCTTTGCGATCAATAATGCGCTGGATGCTGTGAACTTTGTCGTGCATTCCGCCAGTAGCAAAGGTGCTATAAGCATTAGCCATTTCTAGCATGTTGACTTCAAGACCACCCAAAGCCAGAGAGTAATAAGGCTTGAGTTCTGACTCAATTCCCATTTTGTGAGCCAAATCCATCACCGGCTGAAAACCAGTATCAATCAAGATTTTGACCGCCACAATATTAATGGAGTTAGTCAGCGCTCCCCGCATACTAATGCTGCCCTTGTGACTTTTACCCGCGTTTTTCGGCTTATAGTTGTCTACTTGAAAAGGAGCATCTACATAGCTCTTGTCGGGGCTAATTCCACCAGCGATCGCTGTAGTATACAAAATTGGCTTAAAGGTCGAACCGGGCTGCCGTTTTGCTTGTACCACCCGATTAAACTGATTTTTCTCGAAGTCTTTGCCACCTACCATGGCTCGAATCGCACCACTGCGGGGATCTACCGAAACAAGTGCCGCTTGACTAAAGGAGCGGGAGTTGTTGCGCACAGTAGATTGCACAACTTCTTCGGCTTTTTCTTGCCACTTGGGAACCAGAGTAGTTTCAATGGTCAAACCGCCCTGCTGCAATTCTTTCTTAGAAAGATATTTGCCGCTTTCTAGTTCTTGTTCCACATACTTAGTAAAGTAGCGACCCTGCTGGAATTTTTGCTTGTGTTCTTTGCGGCTTAAGGTTAGGGGCGCGGCCTGAGCAGTCTTCATTTCCGCCATAGTAATGAAGTCAGCTTCCTGCATCCGACTCAGTACTAAATTTCGTCGATCTTTCGCAAATTTTGGACTCTTAAAGGGCGAATATTTGTTGGGAGCTGGAGGAAGAGCGGCGATCGTGGCAGTTTCTTGCAAATTGAGCTGATCGACAGTTTTGCCAAAATACACCCAAGCTGCGTCAGCAACCCCATAAGTACCTTCGCCCAAATAAACCAGATTGAGATAGCGCTCTAGAATTTGGTCTTTGCCCAATTCTTTTTCAATCTTCTGCGCCAAGCGCATCTCTTTCAGTTTACGGGTAAAGTTTTTATCATTATCTAAGTAGACCATCCGGGCGACCTGCTGGGTAATGCTACTAGCGCCCTCAGCTAATCCTCCACTGCTGATGTTTGACCAAGTGGCTCGGGCGATACCTTTATAATCCACACCATCATGCTCATAAAAGCGCCGGTCTTCGATCGCAATAAAAGCCTTTTTCACTCGATCAGGAAACTGCCAAAGTTTGAGAGTTTCGCTGGTATCTGAACCAAGCTGCAATAGGTTAGTGCCATCGGCACCTTTAATAGTTAAAGTGCCTTCCCGTGCAAAACTAAGGGGATCAGTTGGTGAATACTTGGCAACACTTTGATCGACCATTACCCACAAAACACCTAAGCCGATCGCTGCTGTACTAGTAATTAACCCTGCCCAGAACAGTGGCCGTTTTTGCAGCGGCTTTGCCCCCCGAAAAGGACTGACTACTGCTCGACCAAAGCCGGTAACAGTAGCGCTTGTGGCCATTGCCGCACCCACAACTTTATTCCTTTTCTTGTTCGGCAAAACTGGCTCTGAATTGAATGCTTCACTAGGTTCTGGCACTCCAATGCTGGCTGTAGGATCAGGGGGCAGTCCACCAGCACTGGTAATATCTGGGTCAAAATCAAAAGGAGAATCTGGTGGTAATGGCGCTTCGGAGCCAGAATTCTTGCCAGATTTCGATGATTTAAATGAAAGTTGTTTTAATCTGGTGAATATGTTCAAAACATTGGCTCCTAGCTGAAGTCAAACTCATGGGATTTGGTTTAGATTTAGAATCAGTGCAAATCAATATAAAAATTTACACGAAAGGGACTGGCGATCGTCAATCTACCAATCAGAAAGCCCTAAAATAACTTTTCGGTTGCAATTGTACATCAAGAACGGTACTTGTTGACTTGGCTACAGCTTGATTACACTAGATGTAAATGACCCATATCACACTGGCTTTCCTGCAAACTTGGAGCAATATTTCGATGCTTACTTTCCTATATATCGGTTTGACAGTTGTTTATCTGGGTGGAGCCTGGACTTTCTGGAAAGGCTTTAACCGCACCCACTTTAGCCGGAGCATTGGCACCAGAATTGGTTTTGCCGTTCTCTGGCCAGTACTATTTGCAGCCAACAAGAACTTTCGGAAGAACTTCCAAAAAGCTCTCCGAGGTGATTAATGGCTAAGTTATTTAAACATCACCAATTAGGTTAATTGTTTTTCGGGATTACTCTGCGCCGCCGTCTTACTGGTTGTTCAGCTTCTGGAGTGACCAGTCTTTTTTTCCTTTTAACCACTGGTGCAGTCCCAGATTTCTTCGCCGTGATCAGTCCGGGGGTAGGAACTTGTACTAAAGGGAAGAGCGGTGGTGCTATGGTGCCATTACCCACTGGTGATCGAGGAATGGTGCCAGGAAAAGGTGAAAAAGTCAGACCCTGAAAAAAAGAATAGCTGGGATACTTGATCGCTGGCGGTGCAGCGAGAGCAGCCGGTGGAGATGGCTTAGGTTGGGCAACTACTTCGATCGCCGTTGCACTGGTCAACGAACCAGCAATCAGACCACAAGAGAGTCTGCTAAGTAACTTGAGATATTTGTGCATATTAAGGTTATGAGCCACTTGGCTACATCGGTTCAGATCTAACACCAGATCCATATCATACGTGCGCGTAGCGCCGGTGGATCTTTGAATGAGCAGAATTGATCGGTAAATTTACCGATTTTCATCGATCTGGGATTACAATTGAGGTCAGAACCGATGAGTTCAACACTAGTCGATCGACTGGAACTTTAAAAATTATGTCTATTGCCGAGAAACCCAAAATTTCCGTTCGTTCTTTACAGCGTCGCGATCTGCCAGAGTTAAAGCTGGCTATGGAAAACTCCAGCACAGCCATTTGTCTTCAGCAATTTGAGCAGTCGATCCGGCAAGCCGAACAGTGGCCAGGAACCAATGGGCTGTTTAGTCAGTTTGCGGGCAATCGTCAGCAACGCAACTGTTTACTGGTGCTAGAGAGCGAAAAACAAATTCTGGGCGCAATTCAGGTCAAGCCTTTCAATCGATCGCATACCACTTGGCAGGTGGTGTGGGCTTTGCTGTATCCCCAAGCATCTTCTGCACTAGATTGCGGTTCCCAATTGCTACGCCACTGCTTCGAGAAAATCGTGGAAGCCAGCAACTGGGTATCGGAAATCGAAATCGAAGATAAAGTTGCTTTAGCCATGTATCGGCAAAATGGTTTTCAGCCTTTGGCACAGCTCACTTACTGGGAAATTTCTACCGAAATTTTGCGGGAGTTGAGTGAAAGATCACCAGATTTACCCAACCTGCTGCCGGTGCGTAACAATGATGCCCAGCTTTTGTATCAATTAGATACAGTGTCCATGCCGCCTTTGCTGCGGCAGGTATTTGATCGACAGGTACATGATTTCAAAACTGGGGTGGTGCAAGAAATATTGGAGCGCTTAGCTGCTCAGATGAACCCCTCTCAAGATGAGAGCTACTATGTGTTTGAAAGTCAGCGCAAGGCGGCGATCGGTTTCTATAACCTGGAATCGATCACAATTACCCACCAATGTAATTTAACGGTGCATCCAGCTTATACCTGGTTATATCCAGAGTTAATGTCTCAAATGGCTAGCTCTTGTCAGCGCAGAAATTCTCATTTACCGTTGCAAATGGTCTCGGCAGACTACCAGCCAGAGCGGGAAGAATACCTGCAACGCATTGGTGCCCAACGCACTAAACACAGTTTGTTGATGTCTCGATCGGTGTGGCACAAGGTACGGGAAGCCAAACATATTTCTTTGGAAGGCTTACAGCTCTCTGATGTGTTGTCGGGTCTCCAGCCTTCTCGCAGTCCAATTCCTAGCCGCTGGGAGTCAACTGATCCCCTCGCAAATGACGATCGTAAAGACCGACCTTTTAAATAATCTTTCCTGAAGATATTTTCTCAGCCACCTGCCATAACGGGTGGCTTTTTGATACAGTAAAGAAATGTAAATATATTCTGAGTGGTTGCAGCAGTTTTCTCATATTGGGGATCTGGGCACAGCTTTAATTTTTTTAAAATCCCCTGAAATGACCATATCTCGCCTATTTTCGTCTGTAATCGCAGTTGTTTTTAGCCTGCTACTATTTGTGGCTCCGGCCTATGCCTACGATAATCCTGAGCTGTTGCCCAAAGAGCAAACACCTATTATCGACTTGGCCAAGGCTTTGACACCGTTCCAAGAAGAGCGTTTGGCCAAAGATATCACTGCTTTTGAGGCGGAAACTGGTTGGAAATTGCGAGTATTGACCCAGTTTGATCGAACTCCTGGTCGTGCAGTAAAAAAGTATTGGGGTTTGGATGACAAGAGTGTGCTGTTAGTCTCCGATTCGCGCGGTGGCAATATTTTGAATTTCAATGTGGGCGACGAAGCCTACCACATGATGCCTCGGACTTTTTGGATTGAGTTGCAGACTCGTTTTGGCAATCTGTACTATGTGCGTGAACACGGCGAAGACGGCGCTATTTTAGACTCTTTAGATACTGTCAAAGGCTGTTTATTAAAAGGTGGTTGTACAGTAGTACCCGGCTTGC
>JANOXZ010000500.1:0-1512 GCA_031418695.1 Synechococcales cyanobacterium VAR_35_metabat_10 | reverse complement strand
CGCTACCAGGGACAATCACCGTAGCCTGGGCGTTATAGACCTGCTTCAAAGACCCAGAAATATCTTGCATCGTCTGTTGAAACGACTGGGACATGTGATTTAAAGCCCGATCGGTGTAAACCACCGAGTATTCTAAAAGTCCATCAGGATCGATATTGGGAAGTAAGCCAGCCATAATTGCCTCTCGTCTAAAACCATTTGATGTTGCCTATATTGCCAAAATACAGACAAAACAACGCAATTTCTCACGTCTTTGTTGGCTAGATTATCGCATTTACTCGTCAGAGTGTGGCTATCCACTCCAGATCTTATTATGTAGTAGTTCAGTACCAAGTTACTTTTTGTTCTACAGTAGGGTTCTAGCTCCAGAGATTTTGCCCTAGGATTATTTTGTCATCTCAGCCATCTACCACTCCCACTACTGATCCCCGATCGGTTGCCCTCTCTGCCCTGCGCCAAGTAGTCCGAGGAGTACATGCCGACAATGCTTTAGATAAAGCCGGAAACCGTGCCAGCTTGTCTAGCTTAGACCGCCAGTTAGCCACTGAGTTGGTTTATGGAGCCGTGCGCCAACAGCGGACTTTGAATGTGTTGATTGATCGACTCCTGCGCAAACCCGAAAAACCCACCAGCGATCTGCGCCTCTTATTACAGCTAGGCATTTATCAACTGCGCTACATGGATCGCATCCCTCCTTCGGCAGCGGTGAATACTACCGTGAATTTAGCCAAGACCCATGGTTTGGCTGGGTTGGCAGCTTTGACCAATGGAGTTTTACGAGAATATCAGCGCCAGCAAGCATCTTTGATGAGCAATTGGCATCAGAGTGAGTCTTTGGTAGAGCGAATCGGCGTAGAGTATAGTTTCCCGGACTGGTTGGTGGAGCATTGGTTAGAGGTGCTGGGCGAAACTGGCACGATCGAACTCTGTAATTATTTCAATCAGTCTCCTTCGATCGACTTACGAGTAAATAAGCTAAAGACCGATCAAGCAACAGTCTTAACAGCTTTGACCGAGGCCGGGGTTAATGCGGTGCCGATTGATTATTTAGATCAGGGAATCCGCCTCACCGGCAAAGTTGGCGCAATCCCTCGCTTGCCCGGATACAGCGAAGCTTGGTGGTCGGTACAAGACAGCAGTGCCCAGCTAGTCGCAGAATTACTAGATCCTCAGCCCGGAGAAGTGGTGGTGGATGCCTGTGCGGCTCCTGGCGGCAAGACTACTCACATCGCGGAGCTGATGAACGATCAAGGGATTATTTGGTCGATCGATTCCAGCTCATCGCGGTTAAGACAGGTGATGCAGAACTGTGAGCGGCTGGGTTTGCAGTCAGTGCAAATTAGAACCGGCGATGGGCGACAGCAAGATGATTTGGTCGGTAAAGTCGATCGAGTGCTATTGGATGCCCCTTGTTCAGGGTTGGGCACCTTGCATCGGCGTGCCGATGCCCGCTGGCAAAAGACCTTGGCCAATGTGCAAGAGCTGGGCAAACTGCAAGCAGAGTTATTAGAG
>JANOXZ010000499.1:0-5453 GCA_031418695.1 Synechococcales cyanobacterium VAR_35_metabat_10 | reverse complement strand
AGCGACTGGCCAGGTTTGCTTCAGTTAGCTGGGGCTTTGGTAGAAGGGGGGATTTTGGCGCTGTTGCTCAAAGTCAATCAGCTACCAGGGATTAACACTAACTCTTTGCCTATTCAGTGGTTGTTGTTACAATATGCGATCGCCAGCCTCATGATGTTTTTTGCCGCACATAGTCTACTACGAGTACTATTCCCCCACAGTCGTTATCGCGGTGGTCAGTGGCTATGATGTGTTTGGTGGAAGGAAAAAGATTTAATTAATATTAGCAGTAATACTGAACCCGCATTCTACTCTATCAATCGTCACAGTAACGAACATTTCGCTGGCTAGAGACCGAACAGACAGAGCAAGAGGTAACATATGTTTACTGCCCCTGAATCGATTTGCACTCATGGAATATTACATCGCCCCCAGCTTTTTAGATAAACTCTCAGTTCACATCACCAAAAACTACCTAGATTTGCCCGGAGTAAAAGTACCGCTGATTTTGGGTGTCCATGGGCGCAAAGGCGAAGGCAAGACCTTTCAGTGTGAGCTAGTGTATGAGCGCATGGGCATCGAAACCGTCCATATCAGCGCCGGAGAACTAGAAAGCCCCGATGCCGGTGACTCTAGCCGCCTGGTGCGACTACGTTACCGAGAAGCCGCTGAGCTGGTGAAGGTGCGAGGCAAAATGTGTATTTTGATGATCAATGACTTAGATGCTGGTGCTGGTCGCTTTGATAGCGGTACTCAATATACCGTGAACACTCAGTTGGTAAATGCCACCCTAATGAACATCGCTGATAACCCTACCAATGTGCAGTTACCGGGCAGCTACGATTCTACGCCTCTGCCCCGGATTCCAATTATTGTGACCGGCAACGATTTCTCGACGCTCTATGCCCCGCTGATCCGCGATGGCCGAATGGAAAAGTTTTATTGGAACCCCACTCGTGAGGACAAGATTGGAATTGTCAATGGGATCTTTGCCCCTGATGGTTTGCAGTCAGATGAAATAGTACGGTTGGTCGATCGATTTTCTACCCAAGCCGTAGATTTTTATGGCGCTGTGCGTGCTCGTCTGTACGATGAGCAGGTACGCAAATATATTCATGAGGTGGGTATCGATCGGGTTTCAGCTTCGGTGGTTAACAGTGTTACCGGCAAACCAACCTTTGCTAAGCCTTATATCAGTCTTGCTCGTTTAATTGAGTTTGGCGATGCGCTGCAACAAGAGCAAAAGACTGTGGAAAATAATCGTTTGGTGGATGAATATAATCTGCGGCTTCGTAAAGGCTGAGTTCGCCTTTCGCTGGGCTCCTTGAGCCTTTACGACCCGTCTATGAAATAGGTTAATTAGTTAGTTGTGATTAGTTAGTGAACTACCACACACTCACCTGACGGTAGAGTGTGGGCTTCTCCCTTCGACGACCATAGCCTCAACAGTAGTAGACTTACATCTATGCTGTTTTGGTCTTACATAGCCTTCAGGAGCAATAACGCTGGTTCCCAACGTCAGTAAGCGCAAGCCTTCATTTTTAATGTTGATCGCGGCGTTGATGTCTCTATCGTGTCTTTGTCCACAATGAGAACATTCAAAATCACGAACTGAAAGATCCATCCTGGGCAGAGGGTTTAAAGTGTTGGAGCAAAGATGAGTAGATGCAAAGAACCGACCTATTTCTAGATACACTTTGCCCATCACTTCAGCTTTGTACTTAAGCATGGTACAAAACATTCCCCAGCCAGCATCAGAAATTGCCTTGGCTAGACAATGGTTTTTCACCATATTGCTCACTGCCAGATTTTCTACAACTATGACTTGGTTTTCGTCTACTATCTTGCGCGATAGCTTGTGTAGAAAATCTTCACGGACTCTCTTGATTTTGGAATTAACCTTAGCAACTGCAAGCTTAGCTTTTCGACGATTGTTAGTTGTCTTATCTTTCTTACGAGACAGCTTTTTTTGCTTACGCTTGAGGTTTCGTTCGTATTTTTTAGTAGCTTTGGGGTGTTGATACTTGGAGCCATCGGACATTACGGCAAAATCAGTTAAACCTAAGTCTATACCAATCACATTACCATCCATATTAGATTCCGGGTATTTAATCCCGTCGTCTACAAGTATCGAAGCATAGTATTTGCCATCAGGATTCTTGGATACAGTTACAGTTTTAACTTTGCCATTGATATCCCGATGGACTTTAGCCTTGACCATCCCTAACTTACCTGGAAATTTGACTTCAGAATTACTCAGTACTTTGACGTTGGCTGGGTACTGAAGAGATTGCTTTCCTTGGCGTTTTTTAAAGGCTGGATACATTGCCCGACCAGCAAAGAAATTAGCAAAAGCTGCTCCTAGATTTAAAACTGATTGCTGAAGACATTGTGAGTAGCACTCAGACAACCATTCAAATTCGGTTTTCCACAAAGGTATGGATTTCTTTATGCTTATGGCCGTTATCCCCTTGCCTGTTTCCTGATAAATTGAAGTCATAATGTGCAAAGACTGGTTCCAGACCCAACGAACACAACCAAAAGCCTGTGCAAGATATGCTTGCTGGGCATCAGTTGGATAAAGTCGGACTTTGACGGCTTTCAACATAATGACTTGGAAGAACCACAGAAATACTCTAGTACTATTCATTGCCGCTGTCAAGGAATTTGTAGAGTTTGCGTGTTATCTCATCCAACCTCAATCCCCAAGCATTTTATGCTATGTGGTTCGGTTAGAATCGATAACACACTCGGCTTTCATCCCACAGCAAATCAAAGATTATGCAGTGGGGATTCCCACCTATTGAGCTAAAGCTGGGATTTTAAGATTGTTTTTTTAAGCGTTCCAGCTCAGCCTGTAAGTCTTCCACTTGACGGCGCATATCAGCCGGATTTGCCCCAACAGTTTCAGGGGTATCATCAATTTCGATGCGACGGGGTTCTTTAGGTTGAGTGGTTTTCTCGTTTTTTTCTGGGTTCACCTGAGCCTGCTGCGCCGAACTCAGCATATTGTCTACCAACTTCCGGGCTTCTTCTGTAGTGATTTCGCCCTTGGCCACCATTTCATCTGCTAACTTCTGGGCTTGAATCCGTACATCGCCCAATTTGCCACCTGCTTTTTCACCAGCGGATGCTGCAATGCCTACGCCAAGGTAGAACGCTTTTTGTACGAAGTCACCCAAACCAGCCATAGCAATGAGTATTTTGAGTTAAAAGATCTTTTAAGACTCGAACACCACGCCTGTTATAAGCATCTCGTATTGCTGCTACCTTCCGGTCCTGACAAGATTTGAGCGTTACGACCGCATGGGTCCGAATCAATTTCTAATATAACATGACTTCGGACGATGCACCATTCATGCAGGTCATAGGCAACACAATGGTTTTGTACCAAGGGGTCTTGATTGACAATTTGTTTGGCTTCGGCCAAAGAAGCGGCCTCAAATAGCATCATGCCACCGCCTCGTTCTTTCCAATAACCGGTGAGGGCTTGGTGCCCTCGATCGATCAATCCTTGCACGTAGGCTTTGTGGGCAGGCACATACTGATCGAACTCGACTTTGGGTACGATACCCTTCTCAATTTTGACGAACCAAGGCATAAAACTGATGGGTAGTGGGCTTTGGTCATTTTACCTTGACGGGATTAGCTTTGGGATCAATAATTGCCGTAAAGTCTGTGACCATTTTTCTAAGCGCTAGAATAGGGATGCTATTACTTAGGATGCAATGACTTCTATATCTTCTGCTGAATCAGGGGCTATCCTTGAACGGGTAGCCACTGTTGATCGACCATCTAAATCAGAGGTGATTGAGGCTTTGCTAAACATTGAGAAAGCACTGAAAAAGACTCCAGTGAGTATTCCTTTGGCAGCGATCGAAGGAACTTGGCAGTTGCAGTTTGCGAGTGGGGCAAAAAAAACTAAACAAGGGCTGAAGTTGGGCAAAGGCTACTATTGGCCTAGTTGGGTCTATGCTGCAATTAGTTTTGAGGCTACTGGAAAAATTCAGAATCAGTTGCGCTTGGGTGGACTAGAACTTCGCTTCACTGGCCCTTGCCGCGCTCACGATAAAAAAAATATTTTGGTCTTTGATTTTACGCAGCTCCAGGTTTTGATGGGGGAAAAGATGCTGTACAGCCGATCGATCAACAAATATCCTGTGGAAGAATTTGAGGCTAGATCGATCGCTAAGTTGCCATTTTTTGTGTTTCTTTGGGCTAGTTCTGAGGCGATCGCTGCCCGTGGTCGCGGTGGTGGCTTGGCAGTTTGGGTTAAAGACCATCAAGATTGACTAAGAGAGCGACTACAAACAAGAGGGTCGATCGATTGCTATGATATCCCCAGAATCCCTCTGGTGCCTGACATGACTGCCGACCTGCCGACCCAATATACTGCCCAAGAAACCGAAGCCAAATGGCAGCGCCATTGGGAAAGCCAACAGACCTATCGAGCGGACTCCAACGCCAGCGGCGATCCTTTCTGTGTGGTAATTCCACCGCCGAACGTTACCGGCAGTTTGCACATGGGGCACGCTTTTGAGAGCGCCCTAATTGACCTATTGGTACGCTATCGGCGGATGACTGGTAGAAATACTCTTTGGGTACCAGGGACAGATCATGCCAGCATTGCAGTTCAAACTATTTTAGAAAAGCAGCTTAAGGCCGAAGGAACAACCAGAGCCGAAGTTGGGCGCACTGAATTTTTAAACAAAGCCTGGAAATGGAAAGAGGAATCGGGTAGCACGATCGTTGGTCAACAGCGCCGGTTAGGAATTTCGGTAGACTGGTCACGGGAGCGCTTTACCTTAGATGAAGGCTTGAGTTCTGCTGTTCTGACTGCTTTTACTCAGCTCTATCAAGAAGGCTTGATTTATCGTGGAAATTATTTAGTAAACTGGTGTCCGGCTTCCCAATCAGCCGTTTCTGACTTAGAAGTAGAAAACAAAGAAGTCAACGGTAGCCTCTGGCATTTCCGTTATCCCTTTAGTGATGGCTCTGGATATATTGAAGTGGCCACGACTCGTCCGGAGACGATGCTGGGGGATACAGCAGTGGCTGTGAACCCAGCAGATCCTCGGTATCAGGGTTCGATCGGTAAAACCATCACCTTGCCCCTAGTAGGCCGGGAAATCCCCGTAATTGGTGATGACACAGTAGAAATGGAGTTTGGCACCGGCTGTGTGAAAATCACTCCAGCTCATGACCTCAATGACTTTGCTATGGGTAAGCGTCACAACCTACCCATGATCAATATTCTGAACAAAGACGGCAGCATTAACGAGAATGGCGGTGACTTTGTGGGTCAAGATCGCTTTGTGGCGCGGCGGAATGTGGTCGCGGCGCTGGAAGCTGCTGGTAACTTGGTGAAAATCGAAGAATATAAGCACACAGTTCCCTATAGCGATCGAGGAAAAGTCCCGGTCGAACCATTACTTTCGACTCAATGGTTTGTCAAAATTCGCCCGATGGCCGAT
>JANOXZ010000498.1:0-15552 GCA_031418695.1 Synechococcales cyanobacterium VAR_35_metabat_10 | reverse complement strand
GTTCAATATGACTGGTTGCTTGGGTAATTCGTTGACCGCAGTAGCAGCAAATATGGCCTTGCTCTACGATTAAAGCAGTGTGAACAATGGTTTTCTCAGGCTTTTGTAAGTTCTCCCAACTAGGTTGCCAATCTTCGGTTACTTGCTGCTTCCATTGGATAAAGGTATCAGGCTCTGGATTTTTTTTAATAAACTTCATCTTCCAAGAATCTCTTTCCGTCTAATCATTACGTCTGCTTTCACGAAATCCGGCTCGTCCTGACCAATTTGCTGTTCAAGCTGTTCTTTCAGTTGTTGCGCTCCATCTAAGTTACCATCATCAATTAAACGAAAGAGCTGTTGTAGTCCATTCTTGACATGTTGAGGTCGATCGGGTACACCCATCAGGTCTTCCAAAATTTGATTACTATCACGTCCATAAGAACTCATAGGATGAGAAGCTATAAGACCATTCGATGTTTGTTGGAGGAGATAAATATCATTAGGTTGAACATCGCTGACGATCTGGGGGGAGTGAGTTGAAACTATAAATTGACAATTAGGAAATGTCGAAGATAAGGTGGGAAGAATACCTCTTTGCCACTGAGGATGAAAATGAAGTTCGATTTCATCGATTAAGATAATGCCCTCACCTTGCAGAGGATCAGCAAGACCCGGGTTAGCAATAGCTAATCTGCGTGCCAAATCACTAACCATTGCTAGTAAACATTTTTCCCCATCAGATAATTGATTAATAATCAGTTCTTGGTCTTGCTTAAATACTGTCATTCTTAGTGGATTACGACGGATTCTTAAATTTGTAAATTCTGGCATGAATTTTGGTAGAGCATTTCTAACAGCTTCTAATCGATGATCTCGATACTCAGGTGAATCACGTCTCTCCTCATTTTCTAAATCTTCTAAGCTTCTAAACCATCGAAAGAATTCGTCAAATCCAGTTTGAGTGCCGGTCAAAGAATCGTCGAATGCTTTGAGCTGCGTTAAATTTGCAGTGTCTGACAAATCCAGCGAAATATTTAGCACAGCACGATTCACCAAGTAGCACAGAACCAAAGGAATACTAAAGTCAGGTGAGTAAGATGGAACTATTTCGTTAATGAGGGCTATTAGACCACTTTTTTCAGCTATTTCGATAGATTTATCTTGATATCGCGCTATTGACTTTGACCACGAAAAGCCCTTATGGTTGTGGTCAACCAATACTTCAATAATAGCGGAATCAGTTCCATTTTTTATATCATCTATCTCACTTTTTTGTTTATGCGAATTTTGAATAAAATTATTATCTCCTGTGACAATTATGCTGCCATTATTTGTACCTCCGATAGTTATAGAACGCTGATAGCCGGTGCTATAACTATCTTCCACGGTTTGTTGTGGGCTTCGCTGTGCAAATGCAAATGCTACTCTAAGTTCTTTGACATACACTGATAGCAGCAAACATAAACAGTCAATGACGCTAGACTTACCAACACCATTCATACCAATAAGAACGTTGATATTATCAGAGCTAAAATCTAAATTCAATTCATTAATGCCACGAAAATCTTGAATTTTTACATGCTTTATTTTCATGCTTCCGCCCTCAGAAATATAAATACAGTTAAACAATAGTCCGGACAAATTTACAACGAAAGACAACAGCCACCACCCCACCCCTCCAAGGGAGGGGAACTTATTAATTCCCCTCCCTTGGAGGGGTGGCAGGCGCAGCCTGACGGGGTGGTGTGATCGCTGGCAAGCGAAGTCCAATAGAGTGGCTAATTTTGCATCATGGCAAAGCATTATTGGATAGGACAATCGAGGAGGCTGAAAGCATTGTTCTCACGTCATCACCAAAAAAGTGTCCAAAGTACTGTTAAAGAGGCCATTGTACATACTGACTTATCCAGATACAACTTTCACACTGGCTTATCGGCATTATTGCATAAATCAAGTATTGCCATTGGGAGCAACCAAAAATTCTAAAATCTCAACAAAACTGCTAGGCTGATTCATGTATTAAACAAAGCTTAATTCTACCGATGCAGTTTGCCCAACGTCTCCTTCCGCTTCAGTCTAATGTCTTTGCCGATATGGATACCGCTAAAGCCAAAGCGCGGGCATCTGGACAATCAATAATTGACCTTTCCTTGGGTTCGTCCGATTTGCCCACGGCTCCCCACATTACTCAGGCGATCGCCGCTGCTCTGCAAGATCCTAGCACTCATGGCTATTTGCTGTTTAATGGCACCAAAGATTTTCGGGTGGCGGTGGCACAGTGGTACGAGGCCAAGTATGGAGTGTCGATCGATCCTCTTACTGAAGTTCTGCCGCTAATTGGTTCCCAAGAAGGCACGGCTCATTTGCCTTTGGCGATTTTGGAGCCAGGGGATTATGCGTTGCTATTGGATCCGGGCTATCCTTCTCATGCTGGGGGTGTACATTTAGCTGGTGGCCAGATTCACCCCATGCCGATTTCGATCGAGAATAATTTTTTGCCGGTGTTTGCCGATATTCCAGTTGCGGTGTTGGCCAAGGCCAAGATGATGGTGTTGAGTTACCCCCACAATCCGACGGCGGCGACGGCTCCTTTGAGCTTTTTTCAGGAGGCAGTGGAGTTCTGTAATCAACATAATTTGTTGTTGGTTCACGATTTCCCTTATGGAGATCTGGTGTTTGATGGGCAGCAGATTCCTTCGGTATTGCAGGCAGATCGGGACAAGACTTGTTCGATCGAGTTTTTTACTATGTCTAAGTCCTACAATATGGGCGGTTTTCGGATTGGTTATGCGGTGGGTAATAAGGAGTTAATAGCGGCTCTGCGGCAGGTGAAGGCGGCGGTGGATTTCAATCAGTATGTGGGAATTTTGCATGGGGCGGTGGCGGCGCTGACTGGTGATCAGACTACGGTAAGTAAGACGGTGGCGACTTTCCAGGAAAGGCGAGATGTGTTTGTGCAGGCGCTGGCAGAGATGGGCTGGCAGGTGCCTAATCCCTCGGCGACGATGTATATTTGGGCGCAGTTGCCGGAGCAGTGGCGGAAAGATTCGATCGGGTTTTGTAAGTCTTTGGTGGCGGCAACTGGGGTGGCGGCTTCACCAGGGGTGGGTTTTGGGGCGGCAGGGGAAGGCTATGTGCGCTTTGCTTTGGTGCATCCACCGGAGGTGTTGAAAGTGGCGGTTGATCGAATTGAAAAGTTTCTACTGTCTTAAACTGTGATTTGGGTGATTTTGTGATGGGCTGTAATTAGATATCCGGCTACTACTCATCAGCCAAGAATTCTGGCCATCGATCGACCTTCAAATCAATTTTGCCTTGGGCATTGAACTTGATTCCTTCCTGCTCCAACAGATTTTTCTGGAGATGGTCTGCGCCATTGCGGGCAGTAGAATAAGAGACTTGACCTTGAGCGTTGACTACTCGGTGCCAAGGAATATCACCGGCAATTTCGACTTTGTACAGAGCATAGCCTACTAGTCTGGCTTTGCCCGATAATCCAGCTAAACCTGCCACTTGGCCATAAGTGGCGACTTTTCCGACGGGGATGCGGCGAACGACAGCGTAGATTTTTTCGTAGGTCGAAACGGCAGACATTAGGTCAGACCAAAAAAACAAATGGCTACTACAGTGCCCAGCATAAACAAAATGGAATTATCTAAAGACAGGAGATGCATGGTGGTTTCTTGGAAGACACGACTAAAGTATGCCCCGATCGGAGCCTTAACTTACTGAGACTACGAACTGTCTAGCTTAAGTTCCAGATTTAGGGGCTATTGGCATCATCTAGGCGCGGGTTAAAGGTTTCGATCGACCTGATTTTTTCATATAGCTCCCGCTCTGCCTGAGAAACAGTGCGAGGGATAGCCACCTGAATTTCTAGTAGCTGGTCGCCACGTTTGCCGTTTTCGTCAGGGAAGCCTTTACCAGCTAGACGCAGCTTTTGGCCGACGGTGACTCCAGCGGGCAGTGAGATCTTGACCAAGCCGTCTAGGGTAGGAACTTCCACAAAGCCGCCTAAGATCGCTTCGGCAGGGGTGACAGAGAGGACGCAATGAACATCGGTGCCAACTAGGCGGAAGCGATGGTGTGGTGCCACATCAATCTTTAAGAACAGATCACCGTTGGCAATGCCTTGGCCACGCAGGCGAATTTTATGACCAGGAACCATGCCAGCGGGCATATCCACTTCTAGCGATCGACCGTCTTCTAGCTTGATCCGTTCTCTGCCACCTTGGTAGGCTTTTTCTAAGGGCAGGCGCAGCTCAGCTTCGACATTTTTGGGCCGGGGTGGCGCTGCTTTAGTATTGCCACGCATGTTTTCGCTGCGGAAATCTTCTTCGGGTTCGGCCTCTACTGTAGAAGTCCGACCACGACGACTACTGCCGACTTCCTCTTCACTGCGGCTGTAACTATTGGGCTTAGGTCGGCGACCTAAGAGCTGATCGATAAAGCTGTTGAAGTCACCAAATTGGCTAAAGTCTTCTTCGGGCTTCGATCGATCATCGTCGCGGCTACCGCTCCAGAAATCTTGGTTGTTGCGGTTTTTCTTGCCCCGCCAAAAGCGAGTGAATTGGTCATACTGACTACGAGCAGCCGGATCTGAAAGTACTCGATAGGCTTCGTTGAACTCTTTGAACTTTTCTTCAGCACTTTTATCACCCTGATTTAGATCGGGGTGATACTGGCGCGCTAAGCGCCGAAAGGCTTTTTTGATTTCGTCGGGCGGCGAGTTACGCTCTACACCCAGCAATTCATAGTAGTTGCGAAAGTTTTCCATAGGAATTAGTTAGTACCACTCATCTTCATCTGGCCAGTCAGAGTTAGGTGGTGGTGGTGAACGGCGTTCAGGTGGATTGGATCTGGGTCGAGAGTCGCGGGGTTGCTCAGGGGGATTGTTACCACGAGGGCGACTACCGGCATCACTATCGCGGGGACGATTTAGAGGACGATCGAGATCGTTTTGGCGTTGCCCGGAGCCTGTTGATGGGGAACGGCGATCGGCGTTTCCTGGTGATTTAGATGATCTTGGATCAGAATCCCAGGGGTCTTGATCATTGGGTGAGCGTGGATCAACGTCTCTAGGTCTTTGGTCAAAATCATCGTTGGGACGACGACCAGAGCGATCGCCATAATTATCTCGGTTATTGGGAGGATTGTCGTAGTAATTACCGTCATAGTTCCGATCTCTCGATCGATCATCCCGGCGATCCTCTTCGTAGCTGCGGCTGTTGGGGTAACGGGGCGGGTAATCGTTGGGGCGATATGGATCGCTGTAGCCGGAGGCGGGGGGTAACATTCGGGGGTTATTATAGCCGCCGTAGTCCCGATTATAATCGCGGTTATCAAAGAACTCGTCGTCGTCACCCAAAATAGTTTTCTTGAGGGTGGTGAAGAAGCCTTCATCTTCGGCAGCGGTGAGTTGACGGACTTGGCGATTAATATCTTGGAGCAGCTCGTCTAGCTCGGCTTTAATTGCTTCGATGTCCCGCTCATTGTTGTCTTGAAGAGCACCGCGTAACTCCCGCACCAAGTTTTCTATTTGGCGGCGCTGGCCACTGGCAAACTGCATTCCAAACTCGATCGCAATTTCCCGCATCCGGCGTTCGGCTTGGGAAGTGAGAGCTTCGGCTTTGTTCCGTCGCTCCACTTTGTCTTTTTTCTGCCGATCAACTGCGGCAAACTCGGCGGCTTCTGCCATCATTCTTTGGACTTCTGATTCGCTGAGGGTAGAAGCCCCTTGGACTGTGATGGTTTGCTCCCGCCCGGTCGTGCGATCCATCGCCAGCACTTGCAGAATACCATTGGCATCGATATCTAAAGAAACCTGGATTTGGGGTAGACCTTTGGGAGCGGGAGGAATGCCTGTGAGCTTAAAGCGACCCAGAGATTTATTATCATTGGCCATATCCCGTTCGCCCTGCACCACATGGATTTCCACCATGGTTTGGTTGTTCTCGGAGGTAGAGAAAGTGTCCGATCTTCTAACGGGGATAGTAGTGTTGCGGGGAATCAGTTTTTTCATCAGACCACCCACTGTTTCCAAACCCAGAGTGAGAGGAGTGACATCCAGCAGCAGCATTTCTTTCACTTCACCAGAGAGCACTCCGGCTTGGATAGCTGCCCCGATCGCCACCACTTCATCGGGGTTCACGTTCTGGTTCGGGCGCTTGTTCAAAAACTGCCGCACGATATCTTGGACTACCGGAATGCGGGTAGAACCACCGACGAGGACTATTTCATCAATATCTCGGCCAGTCATTCCGGCATCGGCTAAGGCGCGCTTCACTGGTGCTTGTAGGCGGGAGAGCAGATCACCACACATTTCCTCGAACTGCGCACGGCTAAGACTGGTTTCGATGTGCTTTGGCCCTTCGGTAGTGGCGGTGATGAAGGGTAAGTTGATTTCAGTGGTGGCCATGCCCGATAGCTCGATCTTGGCTTTTTCGGCAGCATCGGCCAGCCGCTGTAAAGATTGCCGCTCTTTGCGCAGATCAATACCTTCAGTTTTGAGGAATTCACCGGCCAACCAATTGACGATTAATCGATCGAAGTCATTACCACCCAACTGAGTGTCTCCACTGGTGGCTTTAACTTCAAAAACTCCTTCGCCCACTTCCAAAATCGACACATCAAATGTGCCACCGCCCAGGTCAAAGACCAAGATGGTTTGGAGTTCCTGTTTATCTAGGCCATAGGCCAAAGATGCGGCGGTGGGTTCATTGAGAATTCGTAAGACTTCCAAACCAGCAATTCTGCCCGCATCGCGGGTGGCTTGGCGCTGAGAGTCATTAAAGTATGCCGGAACAGTAATCACAGCTCCAGTAACTTCTTCGCCCAAATAACGGCTGGCTTCATCAGCTAGCTTTCGTAAAATCATCGCCGAAACTTCTTCGGCGGTATATTCTTTGTTCAACCTGGGACAACGAATTTTGATGTTGCCGTTGTCATCTTTGCGGATGGTGTAGGGAACTTGCTTAGCCTGAGGACTGAGTTCGGCGTATTTTCTGCCCAGGAAACGCTTCACCCCATAGAAAGTATTCTGCGGATTCATTTCGGCTTGTCTTCTGGCCATTTGCCCGACTAGTCGATCGCCGTCTTTGCTGAAGCCTACTACCGAGGGAGTTGTGCGGGTGCCCTCAGAGTTGGCGATTACTACCGGCTTGCCACCTTCCATCACGGCTACCACCGAGTAGGTTGTGCCCAAATCTATGCCGACTACTTTACTCATCCCTATTTCTCACACGAGAGCTTCTTGATTATATTAGAGCATTGCTTCATTTTTGGGGTGGTCGGGCAGTACGGGTGGTTGATCAAGAATCCGTATATAGATAAATCCATTGTCGATCGGTAAGTGTACATATATCAAAGAGCAATTTTTTTCCCACCCCTTCTATTAACCTAGAGATTGGGATGGATCATTCTTGATTGAAATAGATCTTGATAACTCCTCGCTCATTATGGTTTCACTTGTTTTCCCCATGTCGATCACTCCTCGTGACAGCAAAGCTATCGACTCACCATCCTACCAGTCTAACTCTGTGCCTATGGCATCAGGTTGGAAAGGTCAACCAGATTTTGCGGTGATCAATGCGCTGCAAGCTGGTGATGAAAAAGCTTTGGGTGAAATTTATGATCGGTATGGGCTAATGGTCTATCGGCTAGCGCTGAAGATCTTAGGAAATTCTAATGATGCAGAAGATCTCACTCAGGAAGTGTTTGTTACATTCTGGCAAGGAGCGAATAAGTACGAACCTCAACGGGGAGCACTCTCAACTTTTTTGGCAGTAGTGACTCGATCGCGGGCACTAAATAAATTGCGCCAAAATAAATCTCGCCAAAATTTGACAGAGCAATATGGCCAAAATTCTCCTCATTCTGTCCCGGCCACTGGTTTGGATACTGCTCATTTAGAGAATTTAGCCGATCGAGTGGGAGCAGCCTTAGCCCAAATTCCACTAGAACAACGGCAGACGATCGAACTGGCTTACTACGGTGGCCTGAGTCAATCGACGATCGCCAACCAGCTAGAAATTCCACTGGGAACAGTCAAAACCCGTTCTCGCCAAGGCTTGCTCAAGTTAAAGACGCTACTTCAAGACCTCGTGTAACTACTATGAAATCTTCTATCTCGCCTGTTGAATGGTCAGAACTCTTAGCCGGATATGTTTTGGGCGATCTCACCCCAGAAGAAATGACAGCGGTGGAAATTTATGTAGCCAGCAATCTAACAGCACAACAGGAATTGCAAGAGTTGCGGGCAGCTTTGTCTATGGTGGCTGACTCGGCTCCTTTGTCTGCAATATCCGTGGACAGTTCCCCCGCCACCCCAGCAGAAATTGAGAGCTTGGCCAGAATGCGGCAGCAAGTTGTTGCTTCTCAACCAGTTGTTACCCAAGCTCGTCCAGCACTGACCAAAAGGATCTGGCCTTGGGTAGGCTGGGGATTTGGTTCGATCGCCACCATTGCAGCGGCTACTTTGGGTTGGCAAAATTACCAGCTCGATCGACAGTTAACATTTGCTCGGCAAGAAATTCGGCTGCAACAAACCAAGTTACAAGAATCTGGGCAGCAGTTAACCCTGGTACAGCAGGAGGTAGACAGTCAACAAAAGCTGTTAAAACAATCTGGCAATAAATTACTGGCGATCAAGGGCTTTGAGGCTGGCGGTAAGTCTACCGGTAGCTTGATCATGTCTCCAGCGATGGATACAGCGGTATTAGCGCTGCAAAAAGTCCCTGCTTTGCCTACCGGAAAAGTCTACCGGATGTGGGCTTTGGTGGGAGAAAATGAGATGGCCTGTGCCGATTTTGTGCCCGACAAATCTGGCCAGGTGTTTCAAAAGGTACCGGTGAAAAAATGGGAGTCGGCAAAAACTGTGGTGGTGACGATCGAGCCTGCCAAAGAATCTCCGATACCTGAAGGAGATGCAGTCATGATCGGTGGCGGAGAAATAGATTTGTAAATATTCCCATTTTTCCAAAAACGAGCTATAATCATAATTCTGTGTTTGGGGGTGTGGCGGAATGGTAGACGCGACAGACTTAAAATCTGTTGGTTGTAACGGCTGTGCGGGTTCGAGTCCCGCCACCCCCATATCATGACTAATAACTATCTATTTTCTTTTGGGCGCTATCAGCGTCCTTTTTTATATCCATTGCAGACGGCTCATGGTCAGTGGTCAGTGCGAGAGGGATTGATTATTCAATTGATCGATGAAGCTGGGAGCAATTATTGGGGCGAGATTGCGCCGATTCCGTGGTTTGGGTCTGAGAGTTTGGAGGAGGCGATCGAGTTTTGTACTTCCATAGGTGACTCAGTATCCTGGCCTTTGGAAATCCCTGATCAGTTACCAGCCACCCAATTTGCTTTTAGCGCAGCGATTCCCTACGGTTATGAGCCATTGGAGCCAGTATTGGAAGATGTTGCTTGGAGTTTTTTGTTACCAGCGGGCCAGAGGGTTCTAAAAGCTTGGCAGCGACCGTGGGAGTTGGGGCATCGCACTTTTAAATGGAAGATTGGGGTCGCGGGGGTCGCGGAGGAGTTGGTTACGTTCAATCAATTGCTCACTGCTTTACCCAAGGGTGCGAAACTGCGGCTAGATGCTAATGCTGGCCTAAGTTACGACGATGCTTGTATTTGGTTGTCATCGTTGCCATTGAATGCCGTTGAGTTTTTGGAACAGCCAGTGGCGAGTCTGACTGAGATGCTGCGGTTGACTGAACGCTTCGATATTCCGTTGGCAGTAGATGAGTTAGTCAGTAATTTTGGGCGCTTGCAAGACTGTTATGAGCAGGGCTGGCGAGGCATTTATGTGATTAAGCCCTGTATTGCTGGTTCGTTGGGGGAATTGAGTGAATTTATTCAAGAGCGTCAGTTAGATGTGGTGTTGTCTTCGAGTTTAGAGAGTTTGATCGGGCAGCGGGCAATTTTACGTTGGGCCGTAGAACATGGGATGATTGATCGATCTGCGGGGATGGCGACTAGTGGTTGGTTTGGAACAGAAATTTAAAAATAGCTTCGGGTTGGGGTGAGGGGAGCAAGAGACTACGTTTTGTGCTCTTGCTCCCTCTTCAAACTTGACACCCATTTTGATTTGTATTTTTGTTGCAAATCCTGCTGTAACCAAATAATCTTTTGTAACGAGAACTATAATTCCTATGCTCTATCCACGGGTATATCGGCCATGTGGTTCAATTATTTGTTACCAACCATGAAAAAAACAGCACTTTTTCTTTCAGGAATTTTTCTGATTTCATCAATTGTATTTGTCAGTCAGCCCACCTATGCTATGGATAAAGGCGACAGCTCAGCTACTGTGGCCGCTTTCAAGAAGCCGAAAAATACCGTCGGTACTAGCAGCAAGACCAAGACTAAAACCAAGAAGCCTAAAAATGCTACCAGCAAAGCTGCTGGTGGCCGTTGTAAAAATCCGGACGATCGGGATGCTAGTGGTAAACGTTGTGGCAACCGCGCATCATCCGTGAAAAAAGGCGGTGCTTCATAGCTTGGCAATGGATCAATATATCGCTGTTGGTGCGAAGCTATGACCCGTTTTCCTTACGACCAGTTTGCTAAACACTGCTTCGAGCCTTTGCTTGCACCTATAGGTAAATTCACTCCTTCCCTCAAAGTCAATGCTGAAGTGCGAGAGATCGATGTCTACTTTGAGCCTTCTGAATCAGTTTCTCCGCCACCTGAACTAGGGCTGCTATACCGTTGTATTAATCAGCCCACTTCGTTAGAACCTTTTCGGAATGCAGTTTCGTCTCACGAAATTAGGGCTTGTGCCTCAAAGCTGTTTGAGTTGCACAATGAGATTATTCGGGAAGCCAAGCGTTTAAAGCAACCTCCTGCTGCTCCTGACCAACGGCCTTTTCTTTGGGTGATCACTCCGACTCTTTCTAAATCCATTCAGGATGAGTTTGGCGCTATTCAAAAACTTGGGGATTGGCCACCAGGGGTTTTCTTTGCACCTAAAGGTTGGTACACCGGCTTCATTGTGGTTCATAAATTACCATAAACTCCTGATACGCTGTGGTTTCGTCTGTTTGGTAAGGATAATTTTCAAGCTCGGGCTTTTGCTGAATTAACCCAACTGCCATTTCATCCCTATCGCGCTCCTTTAATGGAGTCTTTGGCAAATCTTCGGGTTATCCTAGAGTCAAGACCATCTCGTACCGTTGATGAGCAGGCACTTTTTATGCAGTTATCTCCCCTCTATTTGGAAAAAATCGCCGCTGCCGAGCGGGTTGGCGAACAACGTGGTGAACTTCGCGGTGAACAGCGAACGGTTATTCTCTTATTGATGCAAAAATTTGACGTTCTTCCTAATGATCTGGTGACTCAGATTGAATCTCTTAATCAGGAACAACTTCAATCACTCATTGCCGCTGTACTTAGTTTGTCCTTGATCGCTGATTTATCTGATTGGCTCGATGCTCACAGTAGTTAATTGCGTCAATCAGTAACACCAAATTACTTATTGGTCGTCAAGATTTTACTGGATTTGGCAGAGGTAGCAATCAACTCGCTATACTAGGCGTTGATTCTGCAATTTCTTTCTTGCCCATGCTAGCCACTGCCCTTCTGCAACCAGAAAATCTCGATAAAATCTTGGCTAATTTGCCGATCGAGGCCGATTGGATTGGTCTGCGCTGGGTGAAAGCGATCGATCGCACCCGCTCTGCGCGAGATGGTGTCCCTCAAACAAATGGTAATTCCATCAACTCTGGAGTGATGGTAGAAGTAATTGTTAATGGGCAGATTGGTTATGGTGCCACCAACCTACTAACTCCGGCAGGCATTGCAGCAGCGGCTCAGACGGCTCATCAACAGGCCAGCGCCACTGGTAAATATCATTTGCACCCTTGGTCGATCGCCCAGCGTCCCAAAACCACTGGTAATTATAAATCTGCTCAGGCGAACTCCTTGGATAGTTTGTCGGTAGCGGCGATCGATGAGTTGCTCATCAAAATTTGTCGAAATCTAAAGGTTAGCGATCAAATTGTGCAAACCAGAGCAATGGTGAACACTAAAGAAATCGAGACTTTTTATGTGAGCAGCAACGGCAGCAATATTTATCAGCAGGTTCAGTTACTGGTGAGTGATTATGGGGCGACGGCTCAGGCCGGGAATATCACCCAAACTCGCAGCAATGGGGGGATGAGTAGTCACTGTTATCAGGGTGGCTGGGATTATTTTGATAATCCGAGTTTGTGGGCACGGGTACAGCAAATTGGTGGTCAGGCCGTAGAGCTGCTGACAGCCAAGGAATGTCCAAATACTACTACGACTTTGGTGCTAGATCCCGATCAAATGCTGTTGCAGATTCACGAAAGTATTGGTCATCCCTTAGAAATTGATCGAATTCTCGGTGATGAGCGGAACTACGCAGGCGGCAGTTTTATTAAGCCCAGTGATTTTGGTAACTTGACCTACGGTTCACCATTAATGAATGTGACCTTTGATCCCACCGTGAGCGATGAGTTTGCTAGCTATGGATTTGATGATAGTGGTACGGTGGCGAAACGGGAATATTTGATTCAAAATGGTCAGCTATTGCGGGGTTTAGGTGGTGCCGATAGTCAGGCTCGATCGGGTTTGCCGGGAGTATCTTGTAGTCGGGCTTGTGATTGGAATCGACCCCCGATCGATCGGATGGCTAACATTAACTTGGAGCCGGGAGATGCTAGCTTTGAGGAGGTGATTGGTCAGGTGGAATCGGGGATCTATATGGAGTCCAACCGTTCTTGGTCGATCGACGATCGGCGGCACAAGTTTCAGTTTGGTTGTGAATATGCGCGGCGGATTGAGAACGGTAAATTGACCGAGACACTACGCAATCCCAACTATCGTGATATTACGCCGAAGTTTTGGGGCAACTTGGTGGCTGTCGGTAATGCTGAAACCTGGAAGACTTATGGATCGCCCTATTGTGGCAAGGGAGAACCGAATCAGATGATTTGGGTGGGTCATGGTTCGCCAGTGGCTGCTTTCGCTAATGTTGAAGTTTTTGGAGGTAACTAGAAATGTCGTTTAATACCAAAATGTTTGCTGGGTTTCAACAGTTGGCGGTAGATCTGCGATCGGCGCTCACTACTGAAGAACACTTTGTGTTGACTTTGAGTGGTGAAGATAGTTTGTTTACGCGGTTCAACTGCGCCCAGGTGCGACAATCGGGGACAGTGCGAGATGTGCGCTGTACCTTAAAGCTATTTAAAGATGGTCGCACTTGTTGGCAGAAATTTCCTTGCACGGGGGAAGTAGAGATCGATCGGCTGCAAGCTCAACAAGCCCTGGCTGATCTCAGAGGACAAATTACTCAGATATCCCCTGATCCTTATTTGGTGATACCCACTGGACAGGAACATAGTGTGAGCGATCAATTAGGTGAACTATTGTCACCAGATGCGGCAGCGGCGACAATTTTGGCTGCGGTGCAAGGTTTAGATTTTACTGGACTCTATGCTGCTGGTGTAAACCTGCGGGGCTATGCCGATAGCAATGGCCAAGAGCATTGGTTTAGTGCCGATACTTTCACTCTAGATTATTCATTGTTTACACCCGATGGTCAGGCAGTGAAAGGAGCTTATGCGGGAGCGGTGTGGGATACAGAGAAATATCAACAACAGATCGATCAATCTCGCCAACAGTTAGCCCGACTACAACAAACTCCTAAATCGATTCAGCGTGGTAAATATCGCACCTATCTGGCTCCGGCAGCAGTAGCTGATTTGATAGATATGTTGGCTTGGGGTGGGGTAAGTGAGGCCGATTTACAGCAGGGACAAAGTAGTTTGGCTCCTTTGCGTAATGGCGATTATTTGTCGTCACTATTTTCAGTGACCGAAGATTTCACGTCTGGGATGGTGCCCAGGTTTAATCAGATGGGGGAAGTGGCAGCCGATCAACTACCGTTGATTGCCGAGGGTATGCTGGCAAATACGTTGGTGAGTTCTCGCAGTGCGCGGGAATATGGCAAGGTGGCCAATGGAGCCAATGATCAGGAGTCTCCTCGATCGCCAGTAGTAGCGACGGGTGCCTTGGCTCAGAAACAGATTTTGGCGGAGTTGGGCACAGGGTTGTATTTGAGTAATGTGCATTACTTGAATTGGAGCGATCGGCAGTCGGGACGGGTGACAGGGATGACTCGCTATGCTTGTTTTTGGGTGGAAGACGGCGAAATTGTGGCTCCGATCGAGAATCTGCGCTTTGATGCTAGTCTGTATGATTTTTGGGGCGGCGATCTGTTGGCTGTGACAAACTTTAGTGAGTACATTGCGACGATGGATTCTTATGGTGGCCGCAGCTTAGGCGGGTCTTGGGTGCCGGGAATGTTAATTCAAGATTTCACTTATACTCTGTGATTTTCATTGAGCACAAAAACTCTACTGGCACCTGCCAGAAATATTGCTCTACAAACAAATCTTCTGCCACCCCAGCCAGGAATTTCTGCACCTCTTGGACATTTTCTAATTCTGCACCGGTTAGAAATCCTGCATCCAGCAACTTCACCTGAAATTCTTGGCGAATAGGAATCATGGTTACTTCAAACCCGATCACATCTAAGCAATCTAAGCCATCTCTGGTCGATCGAGCCGTTACTCCCAACTTGCTTTGCAGATCTTTTAAGGCCAAGGGTTGACCTGTACGGGCTAGGAATTTAGCAATACCCAGCAGCTTCTGGAAGATCTCTAAAGATTCTCTGGTTTGGGGAGCCGGATAATTGAGAGCTAACTTTTGGTGATGGATAGTGGCAGCTTCATATTCCAAAAATAGCTCATCCCAACTGCGCGGACATTGATCAATCCAACGGATGTCATCTAGTAATGGGATATTTTCTAAAGATAGACCCGATCGAAAGTCCAAAATTTCTGGCTGAGGATTAGTCGTACCAATAGCAACAGAGGGTCTAAGATCCACTATTCGGGCTTCATAGCGTTTTTTGTAGTTATTAAAATCCAGCTCTACCAAAACATCACAGGGAACCGTAGGAACTTCTTCGACCTTTTTGCCCCACCAGACTGCGGTGCAGCTACCAGTAGCATCGATCATCTGCACATCAGTTTTCAAATAGCGGACAGTTTTACCATGGATATCTTTAATATTACGATTAATCGGATTTTCTAGCCGACAGTTAGCTACTAATAATTTGGGAACAGGATTGCCCATGCCGCAGGGTTCTAGTAACCGCAGTTCATCAAATAGTTCTTTATCTAGTTCAGCAATAGTTACCACCAAATCTATTTGTACTGTAGGAGCTGGTAAGTCTCCCACTGTTTGGCGCAACTGTCGATCGATTCCCTCAGCAAACATTGGTAAATCGGCGGATAATAAACTGAGTCCGGCAGCAAAAGGATGACCACCAAAGCCTTTGAGTAAATGAGCTTGGGATTTAACCAATTGGTATAAATCAATGTTTTGAGTCGATCGAGCAGAACCTCTGGCTAACACTGGACTATCAGCATCGGTAGGGGCATTGTTCAACAAAATAGTCGGTCGGCCATATTCCTGAGCAATCTGGCCAGCTACTAATCCTAATACTCCCCCTGGCCAATTGGGATCTGCTAA